>CAKTAA010000004.1 GCA_934526185.1 uncultured Eubacteriales bacterium
AGCATGTATAGATAATAGCTCTTGTAGCTGGACAGCCAATAGGAATACATTCCGGAGGTAACGGAATAATTTTCGTAAGTCATCAGCTTTTTCTGGCCGCAGGAAGCGAGAGAACCAGCTATCAGAAAAAGGCTTAGAAAGAGTGCGGCTGCTTTGCATATTCTCCTGCATAACACCTTCATATGGAATCTCCTTTACCGGAAGTAAATTGAATCGGGCGCTGGGCGGGGACGGTTATGCCGTCCCCGCCCAGCGCCCCGAACCGGCGTCTCCGTAGACAAGCATGTCCAGAGGAGACGCCAATCAACTTTAGTATATACGCAAACCGACGAAAAATCTACAGATTTTCAGACTGCAATTGTATATATTTTTTAAACATTGAACACAACTGTTCCGCAGCGCCTTCTTTATGCCTGAGCCGATAGCTGACATAGGGTGCTTCTCCCATGGAGATCATAATTTTGCCGGCTGCGTCCGGTTTTTTATTATCAGCGGAAAGCGCCGACCATATGCGGAAATCCAGAATTTCCGGATATATGTATACGGTACCTTCTTTTTGCTCCACCTTCCGGAAACGGCAGGTCTGCGACAGAGCGCGGAGATAGGCTATGTACAGCAGATTTTTTGCCGCCCGCGGCGGTTCTCCGAACCGATCGTACAATTCCTCCTCAACGTCGCGCAGATCCGCTTCCTCTTCAATAGAGGCAATTTTTTTATAGAGTTCTATGCGCTGAGAGGAGGAGCGCACATACTTTTCCGGAATATAGGCATCGCATTTCATGCTGACTATGCTTTCTGTTTTTGCCGGAAGCTTCTCGCCCTTTTCCTCTAAGATCGCTTCGTTCAGCAGCTTGATGTACAGGTCATACCCCACGCTTTCCATATGGCCGTGCTGGGCGGAGCCCAGCAGGCTGCCTGCACCGCGGATTTCAAGATCCCGCATCGCAATTTTAAAGCCGGATCCGAACTCCGTGTATTCGCGAATGGCTGCCAGCCGTTTCGCCGCAATTTCGGACAGGATTTTTCCCCGCGAATAGGTGAAATAGGCATATGCCCGCCGGCCGGAACGTCCGATTCTTCCGCGTATCTGATGTAGCTGAGAAAGTCCCATCCGATCGGCGTTTTCGATAATCAGCGTATTGGCGTTCGGCACATCGACACCTGTTTCGATGATTGTGGTGCTGATCAGAATGTCCACATCTCCCTCGAGCAGCGACTGCCAGATGTCGTTGATCTCCTCTTTGTCCATTTTTCCGTGCGCTACGGCAATTTTTGCTTCGGGTGCCATCGCCGATACCTGCGCAGCTGTGCTTTCAATATTTTCCACCCGGTTGTGCAGCCAGAAGACCTGCCCGCCGCGTCTCAGTTCCCGGCGAATGGCTTCGCCCACAACCAGCTCGTCGTATTCCAGAACATAGGTCTGAATCGGAACGCGGTCTCCGGGGCCCTCCTCCAGCAGACTCATATCGCGGATGCCGCTCATGGCCATGTTCAGCGTTCTCGGGATCGGCGTTGCCGTCAGCGTCAGCACATCGACGTTTTCCGTCATCTGCTTCAGCTTTTCCTTATGGGCGACACCGAAGCGCTGCTCCTCGTCGATGACAACCAATCCAAGCTGCTTGAACACAACATCCTTGGACAGCAGCCGGTGTGTTCCCACGATGATGTCGGTTTCGCCCCGCCGCAGCCGCCGCAGCGATTCCGCCTGCTGCTTTGAGGTGCGGAAACGCGATAATAAATCCGCCTTGACCGGAAAGCCGCGCATCCGGGAGAGAATGGTCTGATAGTGCTGCATGGCGAGCAGAGTAGTGGGCACAAGAATGGCCGCCTGTTTGCCGTTCGCGACCGCTTTGAAGGCAGCGCGCAGCGCCACCTCTGTTTTTCCGTAGCCGACATCTCCGCACAGCAGTCGATCCATGGGTGTCTTTTTTTCCATGTCGCGCTTGATTTCTTCTGCTGAGGTTAGCTGGCTTTCTGTTTCTTCATAGGGAAAGGCGTTTTCGAATTCCCGCTGCATCTCGTCATCAGCGGCGCAGGCAAAGCCTTCCTTGCGCAGTCTTTGTGCGTAAAGCTGAATCAGCTCCTTTGCCATATCCTTTGCTGCGGCGCGGACGCGGGCCTTAGTTTTTCCCCATTCTGTGCCTCCGAGTTTGGAAAGCCGGACATTTCCGTCCTCTGCGCGCGCGCCGATGTATTTGGAAAGCAGATCCAGACGATCGCAGGGCAGATACAGGCAGTCGGAACCGGCATACGCAATTTTTACGTGGTCATGGCAATTGCCGTCGATGTCCGTCAGATTTTCAAGCCCCATGTAGCGGCCGATGCCGTGCGTTTCATGTACGACAAAATCACCGATTTCAAGGTCGTTATAGGAGAGGATCCGCTCTGCCGAGGAGCGTTTTTTCTTTTTGTGCCGGACGCGCCCCGCTGCGCGTCCGTACGATATCTGAACAGGTTGCAGCGACAGAATGGTAAAACGGGAGAGGGGCAGTTCGTACCCCGATGTCTGCAGGGTATGCAGTATGACGGGAACACCTGGCTGCATGCCTGTATAAGTGAGAGCTTCGCCGCATCCCACGGCGGAAATTCCGTCATCAAACAGATTCCTTTTAAGAAACTCCGTCATGGTTTCCGTTTCTGCGAGCACCAGAATTCGGTAGCGGTTTTTGATATAATGCCTCAGATCCTCACACAGCAGTTCATATTTATCGGCGTAAGATACCGTTTGCTTAGCAGACATACTGAAAATACCGGCAAGCTGCATCTGCATGCCTGAGGGAAAGGCGTCGCAGAGAATAGCGGCTGAATGCTCGATACGATGCGTCAGATCCGATGGCCATTTATGGTATTCCGCATATTTTGCTGGAACTGCGCCACTCTCCAGCAGTTCTTTCAGCCCCTCCTTTGCATGCCACTCAAAGCCCGACAACCTTTCTCCGGTCCGCCCGCTCTCCTGAACGGCGAGAATTCCGCCTGTATCCGCAAAATAGTCAAGCAGACAGCATTTCTGCGGATACAAAAAGGAGATATACTTGTCGATGCCGGGAATTTCCATCCCATTTTTCAGCAGCTCCGCCTCACTGGAAAGCATCTCGCGCACACTCTCTTTTGTGCATTTTTTTATATTATCACGGATAAAGCTGACCAGTGGTCCGCGCATTTCCGCAGAAACAAGCACTTCTCTTGCCGGCGGAAGCTGCACTGACTTTATATTTTCGATTTTGCGCTGTGTAAGTGGATCGAAAACGCCCATTTGATCGATTTCGTTTCCAAAAAATTCTACCCTGACCGGATTCTCCGAAAACGGCGGATAGATGTCCATGATTCCGCCGCGGACCGCGTATTGGCCTACGCCGTCGACTGTGTCGGTTCGCACATATCCGGAGACGTTCAGAAATTCTACAACCGTTTCCGGTTCACGCTCCTCTCCGAATGTGATCGTCATTGTCAGCGCACGGAGAACTTTCGGCGGTATCGTAAACTGGAGCGCAGCGTCGGGCGTGGCGATTACCGCGTCGGCTTTTCCTCTGCCGCGTACGTCCGTGTCCTCCGACTCTGCGCAGCGGATAGCGGAAAGTACACGCAGTCTTTCGTGTTCGAACTCGTGTGAGGCGGTGATGCTGTGAAACATCAAATCACGGAACGGATATATCATCGCGTTCAGTCCGTATGAAAGAAGAGCGTTTGACAGGGCAAGCGCTTCTTTCTCGTCGGGGACGAGCACAAGTACTGTGCTCCCAGGAGCCGCGTCTTCAAAAAACGCAGCATAAAACGCGGCGCGCGCGCCTTCGGGGAGTCCGGTAACAAGGAGCGGATGCGGCGTTCTTGCGGCGGCGGATGAACGGTAGGCAGCCAGCGATGCTCGGTATTCCGTTTCCGCGCGGATACTTTCTTTCAAAATATTTTTAGAGATATCAAATTCATTCATATGTTTTTCGCTGCAGTCCTTTCCGGTACGGCTGTCGGTAAAATAGCGGAAATTCTGCATCCCCATCTGCGCACCGTACCGTGCGCAGGGATGATTGATGATGCGGAAAGACTTTTTGAAATTTATTTTAGAGGATACAGACTGTGGGGCGGATAAACGGCCCCCGTACGGTGCCGCAATTCCATTCTTTCGACAAGCAGCTCTTTTTCCGGATTTCATCCGTTTTTTCATGGGAAACCAATCGTTTCTGTCGGGCTTGTCAAAATCTGAAAGTGCAGCCGCTTGGTTTTAACAGCCGCAGTATCGGTATGATAAGCAGAATGTATGTCATCGGACCACATTGTCTGACGGTTTTCAATGTCCCCTGTCCCATACAAACTTCAATTCGTTTTCTCTTAGAAATGCAATAATATCTAAATACATCTATTTTATCGCCGAGGACTGTTTTTTGTTTATAATTTTAACAGTACACACTGTATGAATATTGCAGTTTAATACCGCGGACATAGGAGGAAATCAAAAATCCGAAAAAATTTTGCACGGGACGCAACAAGAAGAACCGCGTAGGACGGCTCTGTCCGACGCGGGGGGGATGCATTTTTTGTGCTGATGTGCCGATAATATCCGCTTTCTGAGCTTTAACGGGGGAAAATTATGGAAAATGCGGCGCGGCGGAATACGATTTTCTAAAATTATATCTGGGAGCATCGCTGCATGGCTTTTTCAATATCTCCGCCTACAATATCCTCACAGGCATAATACACCGTTTCAAAGCGCGAAAACAACTCCTTTTTGTCGCTCTCAGAAAATTTTCCGAGAACCCAATCCACCAGGTCATAATCGGGGTGCGGCTTCTGTCCCACTCCGATTTTAATGCGCGGGAAATTGTCTGAGCTCAGGTGATAGATAATGCTTTTTATACCGTTATGCCCGCCGTCCGATCCTTTACGGCGGACACGAAGGCGTGCAGGTTCAAGGGAAATATCATCAAAAATAATCAGGATGTTTTCCGGCGGGATCTTATAAAAGTCAGCCGCTTCCCGTACGGCTTCTCCTGAATTGTTCATGAAGGTCTGCGGCTTCATCAGCAGAACGCGTGTATCGCCCAGCATCCCCTCGCCGCAGAGGGCATGAAATTTTGACCGCGTAAGCGGTATATTCAGCTTCTGGCTGATATAATCCATCGCTAAAAAGCCGGCGTTGTGACGCGTATGCAGATACTTTTCGCCGGGATTTCCGAGACCACAGACGATAAAGCGGATAGGCACGGGCGACGATGCTGACGCCGCATCGTTTTCTATTTTTTTAAATAAGTCAAATACAGACACAGAAAAATCCTCCGATATATAACGAAAAGTAAGATGTTCCCTACGAGGCGAGTATCGCTCGTTTTTTTCAGCGGCAGTACAATCAGCCGCTGAAACGCCAACATGACGGGACTGTAGCCCTTATTGAAGGTTTTCATGCTTGGCAATGAGCTTGGCGCACATTAACCATAAGGATTGCGGAGCATATACGCCACATGCTGAAGAAGGGGCTTAAACTCTTATTTGGGGCGGGATGTCTGATATCCTTCACAGAACGCAGCAGATAATGCTTTTAGAAAGATGGTGATCCGCTGTGAAGGGTTTCAGAAAAGATCACGAATATCAGGCTGCTGTGCGATCCTCATCCCCAGTATGCGTGCGGCGATAACCGCCTGCTCAGCATTGATGACAGCTCCTCTCAGTTCCGCGCACGTGTCGGATACGGTGATGCCGTCAATTTGACTGTTTGAAAGATCTATGCCGCTGAGCATTGTACGAAAGAAATCAGCCCGTCTGAGATCTGTTCGTAAAAGTTCTGTTTTTTTGAATTCCATATCCGCCAGAACGGCTTCTGAAAGGATGCAGTCCTTTATTTCACACGTCTTCCAGGTGCTGGCAGAAAATACGGCGTAGCGGAAGGTGGATCCGGAAAGCTTTACCGAATGAAAGTGATTTCTGTCGAATCGGCCGCCGTCGCCTCTGACGCCGGTGAATTCAGTCTGATTCCATATAGCCCCGCTGAAAATGCATTCATCGAACCGGCAGCCTTCGATCCGGCACTGATAAAAATCCGATTTTGAAAAATCGCAGACTGAAAAACGGCAGCTCCGGAAGATCACTCTCCGGAAAGCGAGCATCGAGAGGTCGAGGTCGGAAATCTCCTCCCCGTGATACAGCCTATCTTCTATACAGCCGTTCCGCTCGCGGCTCAGGCGGATCGTGTCTTGAAATCTGTCGTTTTTCTGTTCCTCTGGCATATCGCCCTCCGCTTCTGTTGATCCTTTTGAGACAAGACACGGCATAGCCGTGCGTATTCAGCGGGAGTGCAAACTCCCGCATATACAAAAATCGAACCCCGCTTCTTTCGGGGACGGGCATTTCCTAACCTAAGTTATACCGGGCACAGCGAATCGGATCGATACGCCTTTGCGCGGCGCGCCGATCCGTGCTCTAAAAAATTTCTGTCCTGTCGGTTTGTTCTTGGTTCCGCTTGTTTCGTCATTTCTGACAGAATAGTGGCGTTTGACGTCGAATCAATTTTCTTTCAGAACATCCTCGGGACGGAAAATGCCTTTTTCCTTGCTGCCCAGAATGGCTTCTCCCGTTTTCAAGTAATCGCGGAAATCCTCTATTGTTTCAACCTCGCGCGGAATCATCATATAGGCATTTCCGGCCTCGTTTGTATAGTGGCAGTCAGTGCCTGCTGTCATGAGCAGATGATTTTTTGCAGCGTCCCGCACGGAGTTTTCCGTGTCATTCGGACAAACAATATGGGGATTATAGACCTCAAGACCATGCACCTGCGTCAAATCAGCCGGCAGACAGTTGTGAGCCGTGCGCCAGGGGTGCGCTTGAATCAGCAGAATGTCGTAGGCACAGCAGAATTCGAAAAGACGCTTCTGCGAAAAGTAATGCAGGGGATAATATTCATAAAGCAACGACGGCTTCAGGCCGAACAGAAGAAAATCACCGTGATACCACTTGAGTTCGTTTCCTTCCGCCTTGGGATGTGGGACAAATACCTCCGCACCCAGCAGGACATTTACACCAATTTCTTTGCCGCTTTTGCGTTCAATTTCATAATTTTTGAGGTATGTATCGATGCGCTCGCGGGGCGTAGAACCGAGTGTAGGCATGAGATCCGCATAATGGTTGGTCAGTATCACGGTGTCGAAGCCCTGCGCCTTGTAAAGCGGCGCGAGCTGTCCGGCCGGTATCTGCGAGCAGCCGCTGACCGGATGGCTGTGGCAATGTGTTTCGATCTTCTTGTAATTCTGCAAAATGTATCATCCTTTCCTTGCAAAGCTGAAGATATATCCTTAACGGCCTGCTGCCGCGGGCGTTCTGATTGTGCCGGTCAGCCTCTGGTTACATTGCGGATCCAGCGGCTGCCGCGGAGCCGGATAAATGCTATCAGCCATTTAAAACATTGATCGATGCGCGTACAGAGAAAGACCACAGGCAGCGGCGCATGAAAGACAAAGGCGGCGAGAGCCGTGGCGGGAAGCACCACGAACCACCCGCAGATCATATCCACCAGTGCGACAAACCGGCTGTCTCCGGCCCCGCGGTTAATGCCGAGAAAGCAGCTTGCGTGGTAGCAGGAACCGATCAGAGTTACGGCTACGATGGCAATGAGCGTCCGGCTAAGGGAAGCGACTTCAGGGGCGTCGGCGGATCCATACAGGGAGATAAAGGGATCACGCACCAGAAAAACGACAGCAGCCATACAGAGGCCGATAAAGAAAAACATGATCTGTATAGTCCCCGAATATTCGCGTGCTTTTCGGATATCTCCCGAGCCGACCGCTTTGCCGACCACGACACATGCACCGCTGGCAAGGGCAAAGGTGAAAAGCGTGCCGAGATTCACCATGGAGTTGGCGATATTGTTTGCAGCCATAAACACGGCGCCGAGCTGACCGACGATAGTTGCCTTCAGCAATCCGATCATCGCCCACTGCATATCCGCAAGTCCCACCGGAAGGCCATAGCGGATGTAATCACGGCGCAGCAGACTGTCGGTTTTGAAAAAATCACGGATTCCGATCGGAAATTGTTTTTGAATACGGAAAGTATATACCAAAATGATGACAAGCTCAGCTATACGGGCTGCAATTGTAGCGGCTGCCGCTCCCGCAACACCAAGCTGCGGAAAGCCGCACTTTCCGAATATCAGCAGATAGTTGCCGGCGATGTTGACCAGCAGCGAAACGGTTGTGATAACCAGGGTAACCTTGACGATTTCCACAGCGCGGAGCATACCAATGAGCGCATTGGTTACTGCATATGGGATATATGAAAAACAGACGAGGGCAAAATAGGCCAAGGCCAGCGTCATGACCTCCGTCTCGTCCGCGCCTATGACAATGCCGGCAATTTGATGCGGAAACAGCTTGGCCGCCGCGACAAACAGGAAAGATACAACAATGCAGAGGCGCATGACAATGGCAAATATCTTCCGAATGCGGTCCAGATCCCGCTTGCCCCAGTACTGTGCGATCAGCACGGAGGAACCGCTGACAAGTCCGAGCAGCGTCGCCGTATAAAAGGCGGTGATACAGTTGATCTGAGATACCGCCGCCTGAGCCGCCACGCCGTTTTCGAGCGAGGAAACCATGACGTCGTCCGCTACGACGACGAGGAAGCTGACAAGCGACTGAAAGGCAGCCGGCAAGGCGATGCGGAAAATTGTTTTGTAGAATTCTTTTTCACGAACCATGTCTTATATTCTAAGGCGTCCGGCTGCTGTCCGAACCGCCGTGCTCCTTTTAGGGATACGAATGCAAGATCGGGATGTTCGCCATATACAAAAGCAGCTATGCAGGGCCGGCTCTTGTAAAATGAAAGCTGCGGCAAGCTCAAATCAGGTATCAGCGCCTGCTGCCTGCAGCGCCGTGCGCTGCGGCAACCGCCGTGCTGAAGGCGATCTGCAAATTATAGCCGCCGGTATGACCGTCAACGTCGAGGAGTTCTCCCGCAAAGAAGAGACCGGGATGCAGGCGGGATTCCATTGTCCTTGGATCTACCTCTCCGACGCTGACGCCTCCGCGCGTCACAATAGCCTCTTCGATGGGGCGGAACGCCGTCACTGCCAAGGGAAAGGATTTCATCAGCTTCAGGAGCTCTCCGCGTTCCTTTTTTGTGATGGCGTTGATCTTTTTGTACGGAGAAATGCCGGCACACTCAATAAAGGGGAGAATCATTTTCAACGGAAGCAGGCCGCCGAGTACGTTTGATAAATTTTTGTTTTTCGCTTTTTCAAAATCAGACAGGATGCGGGCGTCCAGCATTTTTTCATCTAAAGCAGGCTTAAGATCAATTTCCAGCCGGTATCTGTCAGGGGCGCCGGCGTCCATGTATGAGGTAGCGCGCAGTACAAGGGGCCCGGAGACGCCGAAGTGTGTGAACAGCATCTCGCCGAGATCCTTGAAAATACACTTCCCGTTTTCCGTGTCGGTTACGGTGAGCGTAACGTTTTTCAGCGACAGGCCCTGCATGGCCCGACAGCATCTGCCGGTGGTTTCCAGGGGGACAAGAGAGGGGAAAAGGGGCGTAACCGTATGGCCGAGCGAGCGCGCAAAACGATACCCGTCGCCGTCGGAGCCGGTTACGGGGTAAGAGAGTCCGCCGGTACACAGGATAATGCGATCAAACACAGTTTCTGAGGAAGCTGTCAGAACAAGCCATCCCTTTTCAGAGGGACGTATCCCGAGAACCTTTTCTGTTATGGTACGACACCCGCCCCGCTGTATAAAGCGGCGCAGCGCGCCGACAATATCCGCAGCGCGGTCGGATTCCGGAAAAACGCGCCCGCCGCGCTCAATCTTCAGCGGGACACCGAGCGCTTCAAAAAATGCCATGGTATCCGAAGGCGCAAAGCGGTGTACTGCTCCGTACAGAAAGCGCGGGTTGGTCGGTATGTGCCGGAAAAATTCTTCGGGAGTGCAGTCGTTGGTTACATTGCACCTGCCCTTGCCGGTGATGCGCAGCTTTTTCCCTGTTTCCCGATTTTTTTCGAAAAGCGTGACGGAGCAGCCGAGAGCTGCTGCTTCTCCCGCTGCCATCATGCCCGCCGCACCGCCGCCGATGACTGCAATCCGGCAGTCCTGCGTTTTCTGCTCTTCCCATTCGCTTTTATGATTCATGAAATTTTTCATAGACATTGTTAGCGTCCCATACGCTTTCAAGCTGACCAAAGATTTCCGACAGCTCTGTCTGCTTTTTCTTTGCAATAGCTACAATTATGGCGTTGATGATGCTCAGCGGCGCGACGAGTGAATCCACAAAGGAAACCATATCGCTTTTGGCAAGGAGCAAATGGTCGGCCAGCCCCGCAATCGGCGCCATGGGACTGTCGGTAAGCGCTATGGTCCGCGCCCCTCTGTTTTTCGCAAATTCCATGGCGTTTGTGAGCTGCTTTGAGTATCGGGGAAAGCTGATGCCGATGACAGCATCCTCCCGTTCCAGCCGGAATATCTGCTCAAAAATTTCGCTTCCGCTTGTCGCCTGAATCAGCCGGACATTTTCAAAGATCAAATTAAAATAGAAATAAAGAAAACTGGCAAGCGCGGCTGAGCTGCGAACGCCGATGATATAGATCATTTTTGCGCTGAGTATCGCGTCTATGGCGCGGTCGAAACCCTCGTAGTCTGCATGCTCCAGCGTGTGGCGCAGCTTTTCAAGGTCGGAAGCAAGCACTTTTTCCAATATGCGTGCGTCGCCGATACGATCGTTGGTCACCTCAATGCGCTGTACGGTCGTCAGCTTGGTACGTACCAGCTCCTGGAGAGCCTTTTGAAGCTCAGGATATCCCGCATAGCCGAGCTCAATGGCAAACCGGACGACCGTGGATTCCGATACGCCTACAATAGCCCCCAGCCGCGAGGCGGTCTGATACGCTGCTTTTTCATAATGCTCCAGCATATACCGCGCGATTTGTCTCTGCCCCTTTGAGAATCGGGGCATTCGTTCTTCCATTTGTTTTAATACGTCTGTCATCTGTTTTTCTTTCCTGCACTTTTCTTACAATGATACGGCCTCAGGCGGCTGCTGTGTACGGCCATTGAAGGGAGATGTTCTGCACCGCTGACAGCCCGGACCTTTGTGCTTGGAGATGAGGTTCATTCATGATAAGACTGCTGTGACGATCCAGCGGACGCCGGAGCAGTCGTTTTTTCTTTCAAAAAATGTGCCGCTTGTTTTGAAAGATAGCTTCTGTCTTATTTTGTTCTTGAGCATGTACAGTTTTCCTGAAATGGAAGCATGTTTTCCCAATATTCACCGGCATCGGCTGCTCTCAAAAGGCTTGACTGCCTTTCAAGATTGTTTTTGTTTCTTCCTGGCTTAACATGGTTTGGGCATATGCAGATTTTATCCGAAATTTCACCAAAAATAAATTTGCCAATGAAACCGTTAAGGCATAATGACAAACAGCCCCTGCACGCAGGTGATGTCTCCAAAGGCCGTTCAGCGGCCTTTCAGAGCTTTCTGCCCGATATCCTTTCGAAAGTGGCGGCCGCAGAAGTCGATTGTATCTATGGCGCGGTATGCCTTCTCCAGTGCCTCGGAGAGCTCCGCTCCCTTCGCGCACACACCGAGTACCCGTCCGCCCGCGGTCAAATATTTACCGTCCGCAAACTTTGTGCCGGCGTGATAAACTGTAATCTCTTTGCCCAGCGCGTCAAGGCCGGTGATTTCAAACCCTGTGCTGTATTTTTGAGGATATCCGCCGGAAGCCATAACGATACAGGCTGCCGCACTGTCCTCCCATTCGATAGAGATTTCGTCCAGCCGCTCGTCTATCACGGCGTCTATGATATCCAACAGGTCTGTTTTCAGCAGAGGAAGCACGACCTGAGCCTCGGGATCTCCGAATCTTGCGTTGTATTCGATGACATACGGCCCGTCCGAACACAGCATCAGTCCGAAGTACAGCACGCCCTTGAAGGGGCGTCCTTCGGCACGCAGCGCGTCGACTGTCGGCTGGAAAATGGTTTCCATACAAAGATCAGCAATTTTATCGCTATAATACGGGCTTGGCGCTATGGTTCCCATGCCGCCTGTGTTCAGTCCCTCGTCATTGTCGAGTGCCCGCTTGTGATCCTGAGAGGAGACCATGGGCCTCACCGTTTTTCCGTCGCAGAAGGCCAGCACGGTGACTTCCGGTCCTTCCAGATAATCTTCGATGACAATTTTGTCTCCGGCAGCGCCGAACGCCTTGTCCTCCATGAGCTGGTGCACCGCCGCGCAGGCTTCCGCATAGCTCTGGGCGATAATGACGCCCTTTCCGAGGGCGAGACCGTCGGCCTTTATCACAATAGGATAGCGCCGGTTCTGAGATAAATAGGTAATTGCCGCACCTGCCGATTCGAAAATTTCATATGCGGCCGTCGGAATGCCGTGCTCTTTCATCAGCGCTTTGGAAAATGCCTTGCTTCCCTCGATAATTGCCGCATTTTTCCTCGGGCCAAAAGCGCGGATGCCGTTTGCCTCCAGCAGATCCACCATACCGAGCATCAGGGGATCGTCAGGCGCGACAAAGACGAGATCGATGGCATTGCGTTTGGCGGCCTCAAGAATTCCCTCGGTATCCGTCGCCTTGACGGGCAGACACTCTGCAATTGCGGCGATGCCTCCGTTTCCGGGCGCGGCAAACAGACGCGGTGCCCGCGGACTTTCCGACAGCTTGCGTAAAATTGCGTGTTCCCGGCCGCCGCCGCCCACAACGAGTACGTTCATTTTATTTACCACGCGCGCCGCTGTGCGCGCCGTTCCTTCCTCTGATTTTCTGATTGTGTCTTCCTCTTCGAGTATCAATTCTCACATCCCGCGCCTTGAAAGTAGCCTTTGCGAATGTCATTGTTTTTTACTCCGTCTTTCTATCGGCATAGCGGCGTCGAAAAAGCGGGAATGGTTATCGTCCGGTCATTTTCCTCTGCCGCTTCAGGGATGCGGGAGAGCTGTTGGCTTGCTCTTACGCGTCGCGTGCGGTCAGATATCCCTGTGCGGCCAGCACTTCGGCCTCAAGTACGGCGCCACCTGCTGCTCCGCGCAGCGTGTTGTGGGAAAGCCCCACAAATTTATAATCGAAAAGGGAATCCCCACGCAGACGGCCGAGCGATATGCCCATGCCGTTTTCCAGATCGCGATCCAGACGAGTCTGCGGTCTGTTGTCTTCCTCAAAATAGGTGATGAACTGCTTCGGCGCTGAGGGAAGAGAAAGCTCCTGCGGTATTCCGCGGTAATCCGACCATGCCCGGAGAATTTGCTCCTTTGTCGGCTTGTTTCTGAAGTTCACAAAAACGGCGGCAAGATGGCCGTCGCTGACGGGTACACGAATGCACTGTGTCGTAATGCGTATAAAAGAGGCGTCGGAAATTCGACCGTTTTCGATGCGGCCCCATATTTTCAGCGGCTCCATCTCGCTTTTTTCCTCTTCACCGCCGATGAAAGGAATGACGTTATCCGTCATCTCCGGCCATTCGGCAAAGGTTTTGCCCGCGCCTGAGATGGCCTGATACGTGGTCACAACGACCTCATACGGCTCGTATTGCAGAAGCGCGGAAAGCGCCGGTACATAGCTCTGAATGGAACAGTTCGGCTTCACCGCAATAAAGCCCCGCTTTGTGCCGAGTCTTTTCCGCTGTGCCTCAATAATTTCAAAATGCGATGCGTTGATTTCCGGGATTACCATAGGAACATCCGGCGTGTGTCTATGTGCGGAATTGTTGGACACCACGGGAATTTCAGCGCGTGCGTATGCCTCTTCAAGCGCCCGGATTTCCTCTTTTTTCATGTCGACTGCACAGAAAACAAAATCTACCGCTTCCCGTACGGCGGAAATA
This sequence comes from uncultured Eubacteriales bacterium, assembly GCA_934526185.1. Taxonomy (GTDB): domain Bacteria; phylum Bacillota; class Clostridia; order Oscillospirales; family CAG-272; genus CAKTAA01. Next base: position 13,803 of record CAKTAA010000004.1, read on the forward strand.
TCGGCAGCGTTCTGAACGATCATGTCTTTGACAGATTCCGGCATGGGGGCGGACAGCTTCCAGCGTGTGCCGACCGCATCCTCATATCGTTTGCCGGCAGAACGCTCGCTTGCAAAAAGAGCGCTCACTTCAAACATGGGGTGATTTTCGAGAAGGGTAATAAATCGCTGGCCGACCATGCCCGTCGCACCGACGATTCCGGCCTTAAGCTTTTTCTGATTCATGCTATAACTGTCCTTTCTGTATTTTATTGTGGATAGGGGATATATGATGAATGCCGATTCACGCCGAACCTGATCCAAAAACGGTTCAGCGCTGAGTGCCTGAAAGGGAAAATGCCGCACAGACCGCCTGTTTGCGGCAGCAAATTGCATCTTTGCTGAGGAAACCTGATTTTGAATTGTTCCGCAATCATATTCAATCATATTATTATAACAGTTATTGCATTTTCTGTCAACTTTAAAATTACAAATTCATCGAAAAATAGACTGCTGAAATTGCAGCAGAACATTTGTTTCCCGTTTCTGTGTTTGAATTGAAAAGAGCGGGCAGAATAAGAAAAACATGAAATATGACATGAAATGTTTTATAAACAAAAAATGTTAAAAAAAATGTATACAAAGCACAAATTTTATGGTATAATGTACATGGTTGATTGTACGCAAGGTAATTAGTCCGGCGGATTTCGTCGCTTATGCGCCGAATTCCTTTTGTACAAAGTTCAAACCAAGCGCAGGTTTTTACGGGACGAGCGGCGATCATACTGACAAAGTTTCCATTTGTCCATAGCTTGAACCATGCACAAGCTTTCGCGGTACGCGAAACCTGCAGACTGGGTTTTTCCGGTCAAAGGCCGGAATTGCAGACCTTGTAATGTGCACGGTGCGGGTTCACTTGCTGATAATTTTTATACGATCTGCATGTTTCCTGCCGGCATATACAAGCTGTTGTGCGCTTTGAACGGTAAAATACATAGTGTTAACAGTTTCATTTGTCAGCGACTGATAATATAAAATTCGGGGCGTGCGGGCGGAAGAGGCCAATTCTCTTTTTTGCCGGGAAGCGGCCGGCAGATGCCGGCTCAAAAATTCGGTACCGATGAAAACAGACAAGCCCCGCGTCTTTCCGGTCATTTCGGTAGGGCGGACGCAATTCTGTCATGAAAGGTAGTCATAAATATGTCATATCACGAGCGGCGCACCACCGTGCCGGAGGATAACAATATTACGGGCGGTCGAAACGCTGTCATGGAAATGCTGAAAAGCGGCCGGCCGATTGATAAAATCTGGATAAAAAGCGGCGGAGAAGGCTCCTTAAAACTAATTGCTGCAATGGCCAGAGAACGCGGCGTTCCGCTGCTTTATGTGGAGCGTCCGGCGCTTGACGCTATGCTGCCGGGAGGCAGTCATCAGGGGGTTGCGGCACAGGCTGCGGCAAAGGAATATGCTTCCGTGGACGACATTCTGCAGATAGCGCAGTCCCGTCATGAAAAACCGCTTATTATCCTGGCGGACGGCGTGGAGGATCCGCGGAATCTCGGCGCTCTTATACGGTGCGCAGAAGGAGCCGGCGCACACGGTGTCATCATCCCGAAACGGCATGCTTCTGGACTATCTGCCGTGGTTTCAAAGGCTTCGGCAGGAGCTCTTGAGCATCTGGCTGTAGCTCGGGTTCCGAACCTGACGCAGGCAGTTGAAAGCCTGAAGAAAAAAGGGGTATGGGTTTTTGCCGCTGAGGCGGACGGAAAACCGTATTATGAGGAGGACTTCAACGTGCCATGCGCACTGGTTTTCGGCGGCGAGGACAGCGGCGTTTCCCGTCTCCTGCGGGAAAAGTGCGATGCTGCCGTATCGATACCGATGCGAGGCCGTGTCAATTCCCTTAATGTGTCCGCGGCTGCGGCTGTTTTAATAAACGAAGCAAAAAATTGCCAGTTGGGCTTGCGCCGTGGAATTTAATTTGCTGTCTCTTATGCGGCGGTATGCAGGCAATGAAATGGTAAGGAGAAGAATCCCATGGGGTATTTCAACAAAAAGAAAAAAGGAAACGAAGATGAAATTTCCGCTGACGAGCTGCTGGAACAGTTAAAAGCGGATCTGGAGCAGGAGCGGGGAATCGCTTGGAAGACAGAGAGCGGTGTAGTACCGGATCCGGCTGATTCGAACACGTCATTGGGCGGACGGGTTTATCATTTTAAAAAGAAAAAAGTAAAACGAGGCGCGGAGAATGGACGCGCTGCAGGGAAGGAAGTACGCGAAGCGGAGCAGCAGAGTAAGGCAGCCGATGCTGAGCGTCAGAAAACGCCTGCCGTGCTCTCTGACGAGGGGGATTCTGCTCCCCAAAGCGCTGCTGTATTTGCGGCCGCTACGTCCGCGTCGGTTTTGTCTGAAACGGCTGTGGAAGCGGACGGCACGGACGATGATATTTCCGAGGAAGAGCTGGAGGCGCTGCTGCGCAAATATTTGGGGCAGTCAAAGGATGATGCCAGACAGACATCTCCTGATGAAAACGCGCCTGCTTTTGAAGACGGTGCGGACACTTCTGAGACAACGGAGCGGGACACGGTTACCGGGACGACTGAAAACAGTACCGACGAATTCTCTGCAGGCAGTACAGAGAATGCCGGAGGGCTTGACGATGAGGACTTTTCCGATGTTATCGCCATTTTTCAGAAAAAACATCCGGGAGAGGCGGCGGAGGGGATTCAGACCTTTGCGGACGAGGGCTTCCTCAAGTATGTAAAATCTCAGGAGAATGAGCCGGAGCCGGAAGAGCCTGCCGAGGAAACAGAACTGATGGAAGAGGAAGATCTCCTTTCGGGTACATCTTCGGAAGAAATATCGGAGCCGGAATCTTATGAAACGGACGGCATACCGGAGGACGGTGAGCCGGAAATCAACGGGGAGTTTGATCAAACAGACCTCGATTTGATGATCGCTTTCGGTATGGAAGAGGGATTGGAGCAGGATGATCCCGAAGCGGAAAGCATGCTGGCGGAGCTGGAGGAAAAGCGCGAGGAAAGATATCAGAAAATGATGGACGACGATCGCCCGGACTATACTTTGCTTTCCCGAAACGAATATGTTTCGCGCGCGCAGAACCGCGAGGTGTTTTCTGAGTATAAAAAAACCTACAATCGCTTTTATTTCAAGCTTTTCGCAGGGGTTGTCTTTCTTTTGGCACTGTTCCTGTTCGAAAATCACGGGTTAGTCGGCTGGCAGTTGCCGAATGCCATCGATCCGGAGGTATATCCGGTTGTCTATACGCTTGTGGATCTGCAGCTTGTTCTCTTTTTAACGGCTCTGTCTGCGGGCAGAATCTGGACCGGCTTCCAAAACATGTGGAAGCTGAGACCGACGCCGGAGAGCATTACCGGTGTGCTTACGATCTTTTCCATCATCTACAGCGCTGTGATTTGTTTTATCAGTCCGGTTCGGAACCTTCAGCTATTCAATTTTCCTGTCGGTCTGTGCGCTTTTCTGCATCTTATCTATTCCTATTTGCTCCTGAAACGGGAAATCATGAGCTTCAAGGTCATTTCATCAAAGAAAACTAAATTCGTGTTTGATGCACTGGACGACGACGAATCCGTAAGGGAACGCGAAATGTTTGGGGAATATATCTCTGACGCGCCGGATATTCTGAAAATCAAACGGACTGCGTTTGTTGACGGCTTTGTCAGACGCTCGGATGCCTATCCGCGCATGTACGGCATCCTGCGGGCGGTACTGCCTATTGTGACGCTTCTGGCTGCGCTTTGCTTTACCGCGGGGTATCTGATGTCGGAGAATCTGTACACGGGAATTTCCGTCGGATATATTACGCTTCTGCTTTGCATGCCGGTATCCGTGTTCCTGTCGTTCGGTTATCCGCTGTTCCGCGCCTCCAAGCTGGCTTTCGGACAGGAAAGCGCAATTATCGGCGACCGTTCGGTCGAAGAGTACGCGGACGCCTCTGTTATCTCCTTTGAGGATAAGGAGGTTTTTCCCTCCTACGGCATTAAGGTACGGAGCGTTAAGGTATACGGAAACAACAGAATCGACAACATCATTTACAATGCAGCGAGTGTTTACAGCGCGCTTGGCGGGCCGCTGGCCGATGTTTTTGAAATGGCTACAACCGAGCTCGGCCGTTCCAGGGATGTAAAAATCAGCCACCTGTATGCCGACGGCTTTGAAGCCGTTGTCAGCGGAAAGCCGGTTCTTATGGGAAAGAATACGTTTATGCGGCGGCGCGGTTATGGCATTGCACAGGACAAGGAGGATGCCAAAATCGAAGCCAGCCAGGACATCTCTATCATGTATATGGCATATGACGGTGAGCTTGCGGCAAAGCTGTATATCGAATATACCGTGGATACCGACTTTGAGGCGCTGCTGAAACAGCTCTACCGGCAGGGCATGTGCGTTGCCATACGGACGTGCGATCCGAATATTACAAATCAAATGCTGGCGACTAAAATTAAAATTGAAAAGTATCCTGTACGGATTTTGAAGTGTGACAGCACAGAGGATATGAATCAGGTGCAGGAGCATCTGAGCAGCGGTATCGTTTCCAAGCGTTCCGCAAAGGCCCTTCTGCAGACGCTGTCCCTCTGTGAAAAGGTACTGCGCGCGGTCAAAGGCGGTGTAGCGCTGGAGGTATTTACCATTGTGTTCGGTGTGCTTGCGGCGGCAATTCTGCTGCTAACCAGCATGATAACGGAGATGTCGTCACTGTATGTAGCGTTGTATCAGCTTCTTTGGATTGTGCCGGCAATTATTGTGACGAGGATTCAGTTGAAAAAGTAAAACGGATTTTAAAATAGCGGCTCGTCCGGCATTGCGCCTGACGAGCCGCTGTGCTGTGATTTCTGAAAGTCGACGCAAAAGCATCACTCAGGGGAAATGCTGATGGCAACTATATACGATCGGTTTGTCCATGAACTGCCCGGCTTATAAAACAGGCTGGATTCGGCGGCGTTTTGTTAGGTTGAGCGAGCAACTGCGGCGGAGGCTATAAGTTAGCTTATAAGCATTTAATGGCGGAGAAATTTCTGCGAGAGGCGTTTGCAGGTGCGATGAAATTGGAGATGCTGCGGACCTGCGGAGTATAACAGCCAAAAGAATTAACGGACAGGGTACGGTGCGGACGCAAAAAAATTAGGGCAGCCTGAAATTCATATTGGGCTTAACTTAACCATGCGGAGATGGCGGAAAAAGCATGGTATACCGCGTGTTTTAGGGCCGCATACGTTAAATTCGATTTAACTTTGTGAAATCAGCTCTGATTCCGAAAAAAGGAAAAAAGCTCACGAAACGATTTTTTCGAGGGCGTTATGCGCTAATTGCCGATGAAGCGGCAGCGATTTTGCTTTGCCTTCGGACGCCGGCTGATGCAGTATACCTAATTTGGCGGGAAAGATGCTTATAACTTAAAAAGACTAAGGAGCATTATGATTTTATCCGATAAAACCATTTTGAAAATGCTGGCGGAAAACACGCTGTCGATATCGCCGCTGGAAGAAGGTCAGATTCAGCCCGCGAGCGTCGATATTCGCCTCGGGAATACTTTCAGTATCGTTGAGGATTCCGCTTCAGGCATTTTGACATTGGATCGCGAGATACATTACAAGAAGATACAGGCCGACACGTATCTTTTGCTTCCGGGACAGTTTGTCCTGGCGACGACGATGGAGTATATTGTTCTGCCGGACAATTTGACCGCGTTTGCAGAGGGCAGAAGCTCCCTTGGGCGTTTGGGGCTATTTATACAAAACGCGGGATGGGTGGCTCCGGGTTTCCGGGGAGAGATTACGCTGGAATTGTTCAACGCCAACCGCTGCGCTATCGAATTGAGAACAGGACGCCGCGTCGGGCAGTTGGTCAGTTGGTCTTTGCCGGACTGGTTGCTGCTGCGCTTCATCCCTACAACAGGAAATATCAGGGACAGACTGGAGCGACCGGCTCAAAAGTGTTTCTTGACGGCTCTTCTGTTCAGATGTGCCCGAAGGCGGGGTGTTGAAAACGGTTCAGCAAAAAATAACGTCTGCTGCTGTGAATAAAAAACTGAAAAAGTTGGCAAAATCTATTTACAAACACGGGATCTTGTGATATAGTATATAAGATTTCATATAAATCGCAACCGCAGACTCGGAATATGGAAACAAGCGCCTTCAGAGCGGTTTCACCCGCCGTATCCTGACGTCTGACGGAAATTTTGAATGAGGTGAAAGATTATGCTGCAAAAGGAAATCAAACAGGATATCATTACTACGTATCAGACACACGCCGCCGATACCGGCTCGCCTGAGGTTCAGATTGCCATTCTGACTAAGCGTATAAACGATCTGACGGAGCATCTGAAGGTGAACAAGAAGGATCATCACAGCCGCCGCGGTCTTTTGAAAATGGTTGGCCACAGACGCAATCTTCTGAAGTATCTTCAGGAGAAAGACATTGAGCGCTACCGCGCTATTATTGAGAAGCTCGGTATCAGAAAATAAGCAGAACACGCGATTCGGTCGGGTTTCTTTGAACTCGGCCGAATTTTTCAAAGTCGGCATTCGTTTTTCGCTTTCTGAATATTGAACTCATCAATTGTCGGCAGAATGCGCGGGGGAGATATGTTCAGGCGCTGCTCGCAGGAGTTTTTTGAGCGGTTTTGAAAAGCAAAACGGCCGTAGGCAATTACAGTCCGCCGCTCGCCGGCGTTACGAAAAACGGCCCCCGCTCTTCCGGGAGTACAAAACTTCTGTATGCAGATGGTACAACGAAATTTATCTAAAATGTCGGGGAATGACAGGTGATGTGTCCAAAGCAAAAGCGAGTTCTCTATGCCATGCTGTTTTTGGCGCTCCTGTGTGTTGAAATTGCGATTGGGATATTTGTGCACGATACTTTTGTGCGTCCGTATGTTTGAGACGTACTGATCACTATTCTGCTCTGCTGTCTTGTGCGGATGGCTATGCCGGAAAAACCTGTATGCTTGGGCCTGTATATGTTTTTTGCCGGCGCTGCGGTCGAGCTGCTTCAGCTCATACATTTGGACAGGCTGCTGCATGCGGATGGAACCTTATTGGGTGTCATTCTGGGTTCTACCTTTGATATAATTGATTTTTTTTGCTATGCGGGCGGGGGGGTGTGCTTTTTTTCCTTGCAGAGCGCTTGTTCGCCGCAATCTGCGGAAGCCGCAGGGGGCTCTGACATTTGGCAAAGCTTTTACTGGGAAGCGGCAGGCAAAAAAGGCTGTCTTAACATTTCGCCGACGGCGGTTTCGCCATAAGACCGGATGACAGGTCTGCATTCTATCCCGTCGATGTGTGACTGCCGCGGCAGCATCATTGGAAAAGCTGTTCTTATATTCAAAAACAAGGCGGTGGCGGAGCCCCGTGTATAGCAGTTCATGAAGGGCCGAAGCTTTGTCGGCGTTTCATCAAATGCTAAACACCCGGTCAGCCGCCGGGCCGCCTGTTTATATTATTTATCTGGAGGTTTTTATGTTTGAAAACTACAAAGTATTCGAGTACACTTATGCAGGGCGGCCTTTGATTGTGGAAACCGGTAAAATGGCGGGCCTTGCAAACGGCTCTGCGCTTGTCAGATACGGAGATACGGTGATTCTGGCGTGTGCAACAGCAAGCGCTAAGCCGCGCGACGGTATCGACTTCCTCCCGCTTTCCGTGGATTTTGAGGAAAGAATGTATTCGGTCGGCAGAATTCCGGGCGGGTATCTGCGCCGTGAGGGGCGTCCCTCTGAAAATGCGATTTTAGCTTCCCGCGTCATAGACAGACCGATTCGGCCTCTGTTTCCGAAAGATCTGCGCAACGATGTGTGCATCTCCCTGACGGTGATGAGCGTGGACAACGACTGTTCTCCCGAAATTACAGCTATGATTGGCGCTTCCATTGCGCTTTCCATTTCGGATATTCCGTGGAACGGCCCTATAGCGGGTGCTTTTGTCGGAATGGTAGACGGAGAGCTTGTGATAAATCCGACCTCTGAGCAGCGAGAAAAAAGCGCGCTTGAGCTGACGGTGGCCGCCAGCCACAAAAAAGTGGTTATGATTGAGGCGGGAGCAAAGGAAATTTCGGATGACGATATGTTCCGCGCGATTATGGTAGCTCATGAGGAAATCAAAAAGCTCTGCTCTTTTATCGATACTATCGTAGCTGAAATCGGCAAGCCGAAATTTGAATATCCCTCCTGCGAGCCGGATCCGGAAATGTACGAAGCCATCAAGGCGTTCTGTATCGACGATATCCGCTTTGCCATGGATACGGATGACAAAAATATCCGCGACGAGCGCATGCAGAAGGTGTCGGAAAAGGTATACGAGCATTTTGATGAGCAGTATCCCGACGCGCACGCGCAGATAGACGAGATTATATACAGAACACAGAAATACGTTGTTCGCAGATGGCTGCTTGACGACGGCAAACGTGTTGACGGCAGAAGGCTGGATCAGATTCGTCCGCTTGCAGCAGAGGTGTCTATTCTCCCGAGGGCACACGGTTCAGGCATGTTTACGCGCGGCCAGACGCAGGTGCTCACGGTGGCTACGCTGGGGCCGGTGGGCGATGCGCAGATGCTTGACGGCATCGACGAGGAGGAATCCAAGCGCTATATGCATCATTACAACATGCCGGGATATTCTGTCGGCGAGGCAAAGGCTGCGAGAAGCCCGGGCCGTCGGGAAATCGGTCATGGCGCACTCGCAGAGCGTTCGCTGTTGCCTGTTCTGCCGTCTGCCGATGAATTCCCCTATGCAATCCGTCTGGTTTCGGAGGTTATCAGCTCCAACGGATCTACCTCACAGGCTTCCGTATGCGGCTCCACGCTTGCGCTGATGGATGCCGGCGTGCCCATTAAGGCGCCGGTTGCGGGCATTTCCTGCGGCTTGATTACCGAAGGAGAGCGCTGGATGACGATGCTGGACATTCAGGGCGTTGAGGATTTCTTCGGCGATATGGATTTCAAGGTGGCCGGTACACACAAGGGTATTACGTCCATACAGATGGATCTTAAAATTGACGGACTGACGCCGGAGATCATCCGTGAGGCGTTGGCGACAACGCACAAGGGCCGTGATATGATTATCGACGAAGTTCTACTGAAGGCCATCGATAAGCCGAGAGATGACGTTTCTAAATATGCGCCGAAGATGATCACCATGAAAATCAATCCGGATAAGATCCGCGACGTTATCGGTACCGGCGGAAAGGTGATTCAGAAGATTGTAGCGGAGACGGGCGCTAAAATCGATATCGAGGATGACGGCACAATTTATATTGCTGCTGTTGATCGTGACGGCGGAGCCGCCGCAAAGGCCGCAATCGATGCTATCGTATTTGAGCCGGAAATCGGCGCTGTTTATAATGGAAAGGTAACTCGGCTGATGGCATTCGGCGCGTTTGTGGAGTTTGCACCGGGACACGAGGGGCTGGTGCATATTTCCAAGCTGGATCACAAGCGTGTAGAAAAGGTGGAGGATGTTGTAAAAGTCGGCGACGAGCTTCTGGTAAAAGTGATTGAAGTAGACGAAAAGGGGCGAATCAATTTGTCTCACAAGGATGCTGTTCCGCGCAGATAATGCACGTGCGGAGCTGCATCTGCAAGAATAGCAGAGAGTAAAATATATAAAAGCTCCTTTCTGAAAAATGTCAGAAAGGAGCTTTTTGTAACCGGTGAACAGCGTATAGATTTTTATTTGTTACGTATTTGCATCTGAGAATCGTCTCATGACTTCTGATAAATACCGAAATATATTATGCGCCAGCAAAGCGCAAACGAATGCAAAAAAATTCCGTAACAGGCGTTGGAAAGGGACCTGTTCCGTCTGCAGAGAAAAAATTCGTATGTTGGAAATATTCGAAATCCTTTTAAAAACGGTAATTTATGAAATGCACATTTTGACAAATTTTACCGGTACATCCATACGTTCGGCAACCTGTTCCAGTGTCATTTTGCTGTCGAAGAAACGCCTGCAAACTACTTTCATATTTTCTCCAACTTCAATGATATGCTTGTCCGGATCATAAAAACGCACCACACGCTGTCCCCAGGAATGCTCCTTGATAGGGTGAACATATACAATATCGTATTCTTTTAGTTTACCTGCAAATGTATCAAAATCATCTTCTTCAAAGTAAATTTCAAAATTTTTACTGCCAAAGGAAATCTCACTTTCTCCGATAAAGTCTTTGTATGTTTCAAGCGTCTGCAAAGCCAGCCCGCCGGTTAAAGTCTTATTTGCTCCAAAATCTGTAATTACATGAAGTCCCAGGACTTTTCTGTAAAACTCCACCGTCTTATCTATATCAGTGACAACCAACACAGGATTTTTCAATTTCATTTTTATAACCTCTCGAAGCTTCGATTTGCTGGACGACAGCATTTCAATATCATTCGATATGAAATTCTATATTTATCATGTGGAGGCGGAAGGGGTACAGGTGGTCATCTGAATGTCAGGCATCAAGCAGACGGCTTATTTCATAATATCGCGGTTCCGCCACGCTTGCGTTTGTGTCAATACAGGCACAGAATACGGCATCTCTCCGCACAAACCAAGAAAACTGGGCTTCCGGCAGCCCGTCTGCCCATACCCGGTGTTGTTTTATATCGGATTGGATTTTCCCAGGTGCCAGAGCAAAGCCCGTACCGGTATATTTCATATAGCTTTCTTTCAGCGTCCATATTTTGTAAAAGGCCTCAGAAGTTTCCTCAGATTTCAAATATGTTTTTTCGTTTTCGCAAAAAAAGCGTTCTGCTATGCGCGTAAATTCTCTCTTCTCTTTTATCTGCTCGATATCTATGCCGCACACGCCTGCTCCGACAATGCATGCGGCATACCGGCCGCTGTGCGACAGATTGAAGCCGGGAACTTGATCGGAGAAAGCGCTGCTGCCGCATACGGACGCCGAAAACGCTTTCGCGGTATCCGTACCACTGCTTTCGAAGGTGTGAAAGGGACGAAGTGCGGGCTTTCCTTGTGCACCCGATATACATGTGTCAAGCTGCTGCCGCGGAACACCTGCCTGCAGGAGCATATGTCGGAACAGCAGACCTGCACCGGTCACAAGCGCTCTGTCCCTCGGCTGCCGGACTGCTTCGGCTTTTTCGGCGCGCCACGGCGGAAGCTTTGCAATTGCGGCAGCACAAAGCGGTGCATCAAGCAGCGGCGTACAATCTGTGTACCCCAACTCAAACAATGCGCTGACATCCATGTCCTTCATTTCAATTCCACTACCGTGACGCCGGTATCTCCCTCACCCCATGCTCCGATGCGGAAAGAGCCGATGCGCGAATCCTTTTTCAGGAAGCCCCAGAGCGCTTTCCGGAGAGCACCGGTTCCTTTGCCGTGGATCAGCCTGACGCTTTCCACGCCGGCCATCTTCGCATCGTCCAGATATTTGTCGACCATGAACCACGCGTCCTCGCCATTTTGGCCGCGCAAATCGATCTCCGGTGAAAAATCGCGTCCCAAAACAGTGTCGGTGGACCGGCCTCCTGTATGGTGTGCCATCTTTCTCTTTTGAGCGGTATTCTTGCTGCCGGACAGCATCAGATTGCTGAGTTTTGTACGCGTTTTAAGCGGCCCTGCCTGAACCGTAACATTGCCGTCCTTGTCCGGCATATCCAGCACAATGCCGGTTCTGTTCAAATTGATGAGCAGAACCTCATCTCCGACCTTCAGAGACTCCGGCGGCGTGTACTGCTCCCCGCGCCGCTCCCTCACCGGATTCACTTCCGGCTCCGCTGCCTTCAGCGTTTCGCGGATTGCTTTCCTCGCCTCATTCAAGTCCTCGGACAGTCGATGGCTCTCCTTTTTCTTCTGCAATGCCTCCATCTGTTCCATGATAAAATCGCTTGAGCGCTTCGCGCTCTCTAATATGCGATACGCTTTTTCCTGCGCCGCCTCCATTTCCTTTTCAGCTTCGGCTCGAATTTGTCGGATCTCCTGTTCTACCTCTTTCCGGTATGACTCAAAAGCCCGGCGGCTTTCTTCGGCCTCTTTTGCGTGTGCCTCCATTTCCGAACGGCTCTGTTCAAGCTGATCCAAGACATCCTCAAAGCGTTTGTTTTCACTGGATAATCTTTCGGCGGCGCGTGAAACGATCCGCTGCGGCAAGCCCAGCTTTTCGGAGATTGCAAAAGCATTGGATTTTCCGGGCAGTCCAAGCAGCAGGCGGTAGGTCGGACGGAGCGTCTGCAAATCGAATTCGCAGGACGCGTTGCAGACACCGGGTGTTTCCAGCGCGTATACCTTTAGTTCAGCATAGTGCGTCGTCGCTGCGCAAAGCGCGCCGCATTCCCTGACGGATTCCAGAATGGCAACGGCGAGAGCGGCTCCCTCTACGGGATCCGTTCCTGCACCCAGCTCGTCAAACAATACAAGCGATCGTCCGGTTACCTCTCCCATAATGCGTACAATATTTTTCATATGAGAGGAAAAAGTAGACAGCGACTGTTCGATGCTCTGCTCGTCGCCGATATCTGCAAAAATGTTTTCAAAAATACACATACGAGAGTTTTCAGAGACCGGCAGATGCAGACCGGTCTGCGCCATCATGGCGAACAGACCGAGAGTCTTTAACGTGACGGTTTTGCCGCCGGTATTTGGACCCGTTATAACAAGCGTATCGAAGGTTTCTCCCAGTTCCGCATCAATTGGAACGACCGAGGAGGACGGCAATAGAGGATGCCGCGCGCGTTTCAGGACTACTCCGCCGGTTTCCCGTATTTCCGGCTGTACAGCGCGCATCCGGTAGGACAGCTCCGCGCGGGCAAAGATACAGGCCAGCTCGGTTATAATGTCGTAATCCACGCGGATCTGCGCCCCGAAGTCCGAGACCAGTGCGGACAGCTCCGCCAGAATCCGCTCAATTTCCTTTGCCTCCTCGCCCTCCAGCACACGCAGTTCATTGTTGGCCTCCACCACAGCCAGCGGCTCGATAAACAACGTAGCTCCGGAGGATGAGGTATCATGAACAAGGCCTTTGACCTCGTTTTTATACTCCGCCTTTACCGGTACAACATAGCGTCCGTTACGCTGCGTCACAATGTTGTCCTGCAAATATTTTGAGGCCGAATGTCCGGACGTGTATGTCTGCAGCAGATCCTTGATTTTGCTGTTTGTCTGCCGCATATGGCGGCGGATGTCCGCCAGCGCCGGGCTTGCCTCGTCGGCTATGTTGTCCTCGGCAACGATAGCCCGTGTGATGCGGTCTTCAAGGAAGCGGTTGGCCTCCAGACCTTTGAAAAATTCGTTCAGAGGGCCTGCCTCTTTTGCATCAACCGCGGCTTCTCCGTAAGAAAGCAGGCGCCGTGCCGTGCGGAGCACTTCTGCCGCCTCTAAAAGTTCGCGCGCTGAAAGGACAGCACCCTTGTCGGCCCGGTCGACGATCCCTGCGGTCTCCCGTATTTTTCCGAACGGCGGCGGCCCCTTGATGCTGACCAGACGCTTAGCCTCCGTCGTCTGCGCCTGCAAAGCGAGCACACGGGGCAGCGTTACCTGCGGCCAAAGAGCGCGGAGACGCTGTTTGGCGCCCTCGGTCTGCGCCGCGTCCGCCAGCATTTCCAGTATTTTGTCGTATTCCAGAACCGTTCTTGCTTTTTCAAAATTCGGCATATATCTTTCCGGCGCATCTCCGGCATCGAGACGCACCCATCCTTTCCTTCAATTATCTTTCCCCATTTCCGGCTCTGCCAGCCTCAAGATTTCCTTGTAAAACGACAGCGTGGAAAATCCGTGCCCTAAATGACTGAGCAGAAAAGTCTCACAGACTTCAGAAAAGGGAGCGGCCGCTTCCTCTCCCAAAGCAAAGGAAAACTGCTTTGCGGCGCGCGTCGTTATGATATAGCGCAGCGCAGCCAAAACACCGGGCGCCAGCCGGCGGATGATGCGCGCTGTACCGTCGATCTCCGGTCTCTCTGAAAAGCCGCCGGCCTTGTGACATTTCCCGCAATATAAAAGGCCGTTCATGATATCGAGATACATATACGGAGCGTCGTTCTCGCAGCCGCACCCCGCACATGCTCCGATTTGCGGCAGAAAACCGGCAATCGCGGCAGCCCGAAATTCATATGCGCCCTTAATAATATGTTCGGGTTTGCTGCGCCGGAGTATGCAGTACAGCGCGTTCAGCGTGAGCTGCAGCATATCCGCCTCGTTTTCTCCCTCAATGCAGATATCCCCTGCAATATCTGCCAGATACGTTGCCAGCGAAAGCGCGCCGATTTCATCCCGCAGGGAAAAAAATGGCTCTACACATTCGCATTCATTCAGAACATAGTATTGTTTTCGCGCAAAAAGGAGAAAATCCGAGTAGCAGAATAGCTGCGCTGCGTGAAAATACGGGCTGGTGTACCGTTTGACGCCGCGGCCGAACACGGAAATTTTTCCATGTTCGGCAGTCAAAACGGTCATCATTTTATCGTAATCGCTTACATCCGTTTCTCGGATAATGAGTCCGCGTGTTCGAATTGTCATGCTGCCTCCCTCTTTTTCCGCCGGCCGCGCATACCTGCGGGCGGTCTGACATATACTGTATCAATGCTGCAGCAGTGAAAAAACGAGTTTATCTCAGGCGCCTGTGCGCCGCTAAAAAACTTTATGACCATTACGTAAATTATATTAATGCTGATTGTTACAAATCAGCGCGCCATCTTGACAATTTTCGATATTTTCGATATGATTAATAACATATGACGAAATAATTGTGAAATAAAGATTTCAATACTCATGATATTGCGGAGGACAGGCGAATGTTCGAGGATTTTAAAAAGTTACTTGTGGAACAGATGAATATTAACGAGAACGATATCACAGAAGACGCAGAGCTTGTGGGCGATTTGGGGATCAATTCGCTGGAGCTTGCAGATCTTATTTTTAGCTGCGAGGATAAATATTCCATTGAAATCAACGAAGAGGATTACCGCAAATTTATCACAGTAGGAGACGTTGTGGACTATTTGTCACAGAAAACTGCTTAATAGTCCTTTTGGTTAAACAATGCGGACAGACATATTATAACATAATCCTTTGTATTAGGCAAGTCAATTATACGAAAACGCAGCAGCAGTTCATTATGAAGAAAACGGGTACAAGGTGACGGATTCGTTCAAGGTCCTGCAAATCTTTTGTCCCACAAACAGGCTCCGGCTTTGCCGGAGCCTGTTTTGTATCTGCTGCGGAGAATCTTCATCCGCTCTCCGGCAGTATGGGCACGTTGTCAGCAGAGAACACCGGGTATGATTTTGCAGCATTCCGAAAAATAAATGATTTTTTCTCTTGTTTCTTCAAAAATGCAACAGGTTAGATGCAGTACAAACACTTTTTACCATCCGCGTGCAAGAAACCGAATAACCGTTGGCTGCGGCAATTTTTGCATGCTATAAAATCCCTCAACATAGAATTGCGCTGTTTTACACTATACACGAAATACTCCGAACAAGGGGACTCTGATAAGGCAATGCCTTATCATACGCCTTTATAAGGCTTAAGGGACGTTATGCTATTGGTAAAAAGATCCCCATTCGTTAATTTCAGGGTAAGAAATAAAAGGCCGCTGACATTCTTCTTTTGTCAGCGGCATGCTTAAATTGGGTTTTACAGCTTACACAAAATAACCGCGGCCTCCGCGTTGACACTGCCGTCGCTTCTGACCGAGCGGAAGTACCAGACATTTTGTTCTGCATCATAACCCCTGAAAACCGTCAGCTTTTCGTCGAGCGGCGCCTCATGAGCAAAACTGATCGCGATATGCTGTACACGCATTCCTTCCATTGGCAGAAAATCGCAGTAAAGGTTTGGGTAATTGGTATTATTCATATGGCGGTTTTTGTCAATATCTTCATATCTGACTTCCTTTTTGCCCGCCAATTCCATCCTAACGGTTTTGGGAATCCGGAAACGGATGGGGAGAGTAACCTGCATCTGCTCATTTCTGATATAATCAATTTTCACATCGTCCACGTGCAGAAGCTTCTTTTCCGTAACATCGAGCAGCGCCCACTGGGTAACCGCACGTGCGGCCGGTCTGCCGCCGCATAAAAGTTCGTAATGCCTATCAAAGCATACGCCGCGGCTTGGCAGAGGCCATGTGGTGGCAGAACCGGTGTCATAATCCTTCAGCGGCTCCAGTATGTCCATTGACAAGCGGCTGAGAACAAACGCCCTCGGCGGATTTTCCAGCTCTTTAGGCGTGGGCCCGAGGTGATACAATTGTAAATTCGCTGCCTCCTGCAAATACCGAAGTATGCAGGAAGCCCGGCAAATACCGTTTGCATCCGTATCATGCGCGGATACGGTAAAGGGCGCATGATACCGCGGCGCCATGTCGGACTGCACTTCCTTTTCCTCACGACTGCACTCGCACATACTAAAATCCTCCAAGCTATTTATGAATGAACCGAAGCTTAAAATGCCGCATTGTATCAGTAACAGGTCAGGCTCTGCCGTTTGAACCAAGGACATTTACAATTTTATGTTTGACCATTTTACGGACCTCCTCGCGTCCGACCTTCAGATACTCACGCGGATCAAAAGCAGAAGGAGTTTCGGAAAGCACGCGGCGAATGCCCGCGGTCATAGCCAAACGGATATCAGAATCAATATTGATTTTGCAGACAGCCATGGAAGCAGCCTGACGGAGAAGCGCCTCCGGCACACCTTTCGCACCGTCCAGCTTGCCGCCGCAGGCGTTGATCTCGTCCACAAGTTCCGGAATGACCGACGATGCACCGTGCAAAACAATCGGGAAGTTCGGAAGCCTTCTCGAAATTTCCTCAAGAATATCAAAACGCAGCTTCGGCTCGCCTTTGAATTTGTAGGCGCCATGGCTTGTCCCAATAGCAATAGCAAGGGAATCCACACCTGTCTTTTCGACGAATTCTTCAACCTCTGCCGGATCCGTATACATGGCATCCTCAGCGGAGACGTTGACATCATCCTCGACACCGGCCAGCTTGCCCAGCTCGCCTTCTACAACAACGCCGTGCGCGTGCGCGTAATCGACAACCTGCTTTGTCAGCTTGATATTGTCCTGAAACGAATGCTTGGAACCGTCAATCATAACGGAGGTGAAGCCGCCGTCTATACAGGATTTGCAGATATCAAAATTTTCACCGTGATCCAAATGCAGCACCAAATCCAACCCCGTATCTTCCACTGCGGCTTTGGCCAGCGCCATCAGATATCCGTGCTTCGCGTATTTCCTTGCTCCGGCAGAAACCTGAAGAATTACCGGAGATTTTTCCTCGGCGGCCACTTCGGTGATCGCCTGAATAATTTCCATATTATTGATGTTGAAAGCCCCGACGGCATAGCCGCCCTCGTATGCTTTTCTGAACATTTCCGCTGATGTAACCAGTGCCATAGAATCACCCTTCTTTCCGAAGCCGCGGCAGCGGCACGGAACCCTTTCAAGTTTTTTGAAACAGAATACTTCTATTATACCTTTAAGGGCGCGAAAAATCAAGAGTATTAACGGAAACCATTGGAAAAACATTTTTTAAAGCCGCGAGGGGCTGTCATTTTCATTGAAAATGACAGCCCCTCATACGCACTACTGCCGCTCTGCTTCCGGAACCTCCGGCCTTGCAGTGCATTTGAATTTTTTTGCTTATCAGCCCTCAAGCTGTTTACCCAGAAAAGATGCCGCCGTCTGTATCAGCTTTATTTCCGTTTCCAGCGACATTTTATCCATACGCGACGGGAATGCATCGGCTGTCGATACAGAGGCCACACAGCCAATGACATCGCCTTCCGCAAAGATCGGCATGGCGCATACGACATACATTCCATTTTCGCGTCCGTCGTCCGTCAGGGAGATAATGTGCTCCGTGTTTTTGTCCACGTATAGATTGCGCTCCTCAATGATATGATCAACCTCGGTGGAGACCTTCTTTTCCACATAATCCTTTTTGGAAAAGCCGGCGACAGCGACAACGGAATCCCTGTCACAAATTGCTACAGGAATGCCGCAGGTTTTATTTAAGCTATCCGCGTACTGTCCGGCAAAATCCACAAGCTCGCCGATTGGTGAATACTTCTTGAAAATGACCTCGCCCTCTCTGTCCGTATAAATTTCAAGGGGATCGCCTTCGCGAATGCGCATGGTTCTTCTGATTTCCTTCGGAATGACAACCCGGCCCAGGTCGTCGATCCTCCTGACAATTCCAGTTGCTTTCATATATATAACTCCTTTAATCAATATGCTTCCAATGCGGTAATTTGGAAAGCCGTGTCTATGCTTCCAGACTTATTCTTTGCGCGATATGATTTTTTATTCATGAAATGTAAAAACCTTCATTGGAAAATTCTTTCTGAAAAGGATTTGTTTGCTCGATTTTTTCTGTGCGTTTGGAATTGTCAAAACGATGCTGCGAAGCCGGCCGGCGCAAAAAAAAGAGGGGCCGGAGGCGGACAAGCTGTGTCCGTGTGCCTCCGGCCCGATTCCTTTTTCTCCCTTAGATGTCAAAAATGATTTCTCTGCCCGTGCGGCTTTCCGTGTAGTTGAGAAGATTTTCCCACTCGTCAGCCTTTTTCGGGTTCCGTCTGGACGGTTTGCCGCAGTCGTACTCCAGCATCAGGTGGTTCATCGCCTTGTCGTTGCCCATGAGCGCTGCAATGGTCCATAGCTTCATGGAATCCGGGACGTCCGCGGTGCGCTTTTTGGGATCGTCATAGTAATGTCCCAGCCAGAACAGCGCTTCCGAGGATCCGGCGGCTGCGGCCTGTTTCAGAAGTTCGAGACCGCGCGCCTTGTCCTCTTCGGTATCCGATTCCAGATAGAGATCTATCCCTTTGTAAAAGGACGAATATTCGCTTCCTTTTTCCATGGATTCTCTGTACCATCTTTCGGATACTTCCGGACCGTCGCCGCGCTTGTGCTTGATGCGCGCAAGTTCCGCCAGCGCGCGGTTGCTGCCGCCGTACCATGCGTACATGAGATAGAGCGCTTTGGCTTCAAACTCCAGATTCGGCATCAGCGCGATCGCCAGCGCGGCACGCGGTTCCTTGTCCTGCCGGGCCAGATTGGTCAGCTTTTTCAGCGCGGGCAGCATGCTCTGCTTTACGCCTACGCCGTACATCAGACACTGATATTTGGCGGAACGCGCTTTCAAAACGCCCCAGTCCTTTCCGGGCATGGCCGCGCCTTTGCAAAAGCACTGGTAGGCCGCTTCCGCATCCTGCCAGCCCAAAAGCCCCGACAAAAGAAACCGTCCCAGCCGCCATAAATCCTCCGCCGTTAAGGCGTCAAGATCTATGCCCAGCGCTTTTGCGGCGTCTTTTGCGTTGGATTTTGCCATTTTTTACCTCCTTTCAAACAAAAATGGCCCGCGGCTCCCCCGACTGAGGGCGCCGTGCGCCGGTTTCGTAAAAAATAGCGACATCCCCGTCCGGTTTAGGGCACCGGACGGAGACGCGGCATATATAGAACTCTCTCTAAAACAAAAACACCGCGTAAGAGCTGGAGCGTTTCCGCTCCTTTTACCTTACACGGCTATGTTTATACCCCTACAGTATAAACCATTACCTCCCAGACCTCCACTGCCGCCGACAGAAATTTTGCCCCTGTTTCCGAAAAAAATGGGGAAAATGGTATGAAACCCCCTTGTAAAATCGGAAAAATGTGGTATAATATATCTGCCGTGGTCGCCGGTTATCCGGGCAGTAAGGTGTCTTGGCACCCGAAAGACAGGAGTGTTTGCACCACGTCCTGCCGTACTGCGGTATTTTACTTTTAGGAGAGAAAGTTCTCCTATTCAGTTAATCCGGCGGTTTCGTCGGCCTTTTTTTGTTTCTATTCGGCAGCTTGCAGCAACAAAGCGGATTCATCTCACCTCAGCCGGGAAAAGGGCTTCTTCCCGTTCCTCCTGCTTCTCTTTTTTTCAGGTATATAAAAAAATAAAAAAAATTTGGGCCGCAGAGATGCACAAGCACATTCTCCGCGGCCCGTGGGATGAAATGAAAAGGGGCGCGCAAAAATTATTTCCCCATTTGCCGTTTACCCCCCTTGAAAAATGCAAATGAATGTGTTATACTATATTCATCGGCACCGGGTAACCGGATGGGTGAGATGTCTTGGCATCTTGCAGGGCAGCGTGTTTGCACCACGGCTGTCCCGCCGATATTTTTTATTTTTTATACCGTTTCTGTAGCCCATGGATTTGGAATGAAAAAGGGGCTCAAATTTATTATTTCCCATTTGCCGTTTACCCCTTGATAAATGCAGACGAATGTGATATACTACATTCATCGGCGCCGGGGAACCGGTTGGGTGAGATGTGTTGGCATCTTGCAGGGCAGTGTGTTTGCACCACGACTGTCCGCCGATTTTTTTTGTTGTCTCTATTATACAGCCTTTTTATGGGAAAGTCAAGTAGTTTTTGTAAAAATATAGCAGTATTTGCACTCAAAATTTTTTGAAACGGGGTTTTGCCGCGTATTTTGAGGGATAAAACGTGTCGCATGGGGCGGAATATTGTGGAAAAAGTGGGGAAATCAAGGAAAAAAGGGAATATTTGGAAGCGGAGTCGAGGGGGCTTGGCGTTTCGCCAAGCTGGATTCTGCGTGGATTTTTGGCGGGGTGATTGGCCGGGAGGCTTGAGACTTGGCGGAACGCCAAGGCGGAAGAGAGTGAGATTTGGAAGAGATTGGATGGGAAGTCGAATGTTGGCGAAATGCCAAGAGGAAGGGAAGAGAATTTTGGCAGGGGTTGGATGAAAGGTCGGATATTGGCGAAATGCCAAGGCAAAGAGAACAAAGTTTGGCAGAGGTTGGGCGAGAGGTCGAATATTGGCGAAATGCCAAGACAAAAGGGTTGATAAATTATCGGGAACCGGCTGGACGGCTGGGAGGTTGGCGGGATGCCAATAAAAAGGGATGGAAGTTTTTGTTTCACCGTATCATGATTCATCGGTGCCGGATTACCGGCAGGTGAGATGCGTATGCAGCTCACCGGACAGTGGGGGCTGTCTGCCGATGTTTTTTTTATTGGGAGGATTTCGGGTGGCTGGGCGTGAAAACATGCAGAAAGTGAGACAAAGTGAGGAGCTGGAGACGAGGTATAAAAGTGCAGAAAATGAGACAAAATTGGATATTCGGGGGGAGATACAAAAAAGTGCAAAAAATGAGACAAAATGAGGGGTTGGAGATGAGGTGTGAAAATGTGCGGAAAGTGAGACAAAAATTGAATTCGGGCGGGCGGCTCTGTTAAGCTCTGCACATAATACAGAAAAGCCGTCCTTCTCAAAGTCGCTTTGAGGAGGACGGTCTTTTGCATTTACAACTATTTCAGCGGAAATCAGCCCAGCTTTGCGGCATTCACTTTGATGCCGGGGCCCATTGTGGAGGCGAGGACGCAGCTCTTGACATACTGGCCTTTTGCCGCTGCGGGTTTCGCTTTCAACACGGCGCCGAACAATGTATTGAAGTTATCCGCCAATTTTTCAGCACCGAAGGATGCTTTGCCGATAGGGCAGTGGATGATGTTGGTTTTGTCCAAGCGGTATTCGATTTTACCGGCTTTGGCTTCCGTGACCGCGCGCGCGACATCCATTGTGACGGTGCCGGCCTTCGGGTTCGGCATGAGGCCCTTCGGGCCGAGAATCTTACCCAGGCGGCCTACGAGGCCCATCATATCCGGCGATGCGATTACGACGTCGAACTCAAACCAGTTTTCCTTCTGAATCTTTTCCACAAAATCCTCAGCGCCGACATAATCTGCTCCGGCTGCCTCGGCGTTCTTGGCGTTGTCGCCTTTTGCGAACACCAGTGTGCGGACTGTCTTGCCTGTTCCGTGCGGGAGGACGACAGCGCCGCGGACCTGCTGGTCAGCGTGGCGGGAGTCAACGCCCAGACGAATGTGAAGCTCGATTGTCTCGTCGAATTTCGCCTTTGCGGTCTGGCATACCAGCGCGATGGCTTCGTCTGCGTCATACAGTTTTGTTTTATCTATTAAAGCGGTGCTCTCTTTGTATTTTTTACCTTTAAACATGGTTTCTCCTCCTTCTGCCCTTACTCTTCTACCGTGATGCCCATACTTCTTGCGGTTCCGGCGATCATCCGCATGGCGGCGTCGACATCGGAAGCGTTGAGATCGGGCATTTTGGTTTCCGCGATTTTCTTAAGCTGCTCTTTTGTCAGTTTGGCAACCTTTGTTTTGTTGGGCGTAGGAGAAGCGGTTTCGATTCCGCAGGCCTTTTTGATCAGAACCGGTGCGGGCGGCGTTTTGGTGATGAAAGAGAAGGAACGGTCCGCGTATACGGTGATGACGACGGGGATGATCAAGCCCATATCGTTCTTTGTCCGCTCGTTGAACTCTTTTGTGAAGGCCGAGATGTTTACGCCGTGCTGGCCCAGCGCAGGGCCGACCGGCGGCTGAGGCGTTGCTTTGCCTGCCGGCAGTTGAAGTTTGATATATGCAGTAATTTTCTTTGCCATGTTTTCATGCACCTCCAAGTGTGGTAATTGAATTTTGTCGGGAATTTTGGACGGCTGTGCGCCGCATTCCCTCCCACTGGCACATCAGATGCTGTGCCGCTGCGGCCCCGATTTTTCGGAGGCCCTTTTGGTCGCTGCCGTTACTGCGGCAGTATTTGTACATCGGTTACGTCAAGCTCTATGGATGTATCGCGGCCGAACATTGAAGCTGTTACCGTTACCTTTTGACAGTCGGGCGTAATGTTTTCCACGATACCCGTGCTTCCCTTGAGCAGGCCGCCGGTGATCTGCACGGTGTCGCCTATGCCGAAGCTGAGCTTGATCTGCGGCTCCGCCGCTTTTTCTTCCGTTGACTCGATCCCCATCGTTTTCACTTCATCGTCCGTCAGGGCAATGGGCTTGGATCCCGGCCCGACAAAGCCTGTCACGCCTCGGATGTTTCTGACAACGTGCCAGCTTTCATCCGTCATGATCATTTTGATAAGGACATAGCTCGGGAAAATTTTATTGTCTACTTCCTTCTGCTTTTCGCCGTCAATTTCCATGACGGTTTCCACCGGAACCTGTACGTCCATAATTAAATGGGATATTTTGCGGTTTTCAATGATTTTTTCCAGATTTGTTTTTACCTTGTTTTCATATCCGGAATAGGTATGCACAACATACCATTTTGCATCCGTCATCGTATCGTTCATTGTTTGGCTTTCCCTTTCCGACTGTTTTGCCGCAATTCTGCGGTTTTAACCGGTTACCTCATTACGGCCTGTATCTTTTTTGATGCTTCCGGCGCTGCCGCTGACGGAAGCTGCACTGCGGCGCCGCGAAAATCAATACCGCGCTGATGTCAGGGACAAAACACAGGCGGGCAGCCCGCCGGGCTTTTCCCGATGCATGCAGTGCCGGATACAGTTTTGTGACGGGGAACAGACCTTTGCCTGCTTTCCGCGCCGTACGGAAGCATTCAGATGATGGATACCAGCGCGTTGAGCCCTTTGGAGAACGCGAGATCCAGTAAACCGATGACGACAGCGCATACTACCAGCGCAATCAGGACAACGGCTGTGCTCCGTATTGTCTGCTTGCGTGTCGGCCAAACGATTTTCTTAAATTCGCTTTTGTAATCCCGCCAGAACTTTTTGACCTTTTCCCAAAAGCTTTTTTTCTGCTTCTTTTTGGGAGCATCGGCCTTTTTTCCGGCGCCCTTGGACTCGGATTCGACGGCGTTCTCGACAGCCTCAGAGGTTTCCAGCTCTTTCTTATCTACTTCTGCCATGTCGCTCCTCCGTTCCGGTTATTTTGTTTCTTTGTGCAGCGTGTGTTTGCGGCAGAATCTGCAATACTTGTTCAATTCAAGTCTGTCGGGGTCGTTCTTCTTGTTCTTTGTCGTGTCGTAGTTTCTCTGCTTGCAATCGCTGCACGCCAATGTGATCTTGACTCTCATTCTGGTTAGGCACCTCCCGTTTGTTGCGCGGCTTTGAAAAGCTCATTGCCGCTGTTTTGTTGCGGCGTTTCGGAAAACGCCGTTGTACCTCCCTCGACGGTATTTTGCCGCCAACAGGCCTGCCGGTTTCGGCGGTTCCTGTTTTCAAAAAAGTCCACAAAAAAAGAACCCTTTTTTAGAGGTAATTCATTATAACATATGCGGAAGCTTTTGTCAATAGCTTGTCCTGCGGTTTTACGGCATTTTTTTCGCTCTGTTGCACTTTATTTATCGATTCCGTTACTGCTCTGCTGCTTTTAGACGCTGCGTTTACCTCAGCTTGTTAAACAATATCCTAAATAACAGTATTGTCCTCCAGCCGATGATTAACGAAAATAAAGACGGCCATTTCCTGACGGCCGTCTCACTTAAAATCATATCCGGTTGGATGCATGCGATGCGAAGGGATGAAGTGTTCTAAGTATCTGCAACTTTTTTCGTCACAGCAGCGGAATGCCGGCTTTGCGGCATGCTTCATATGTATCTTCGTCCCAAACGGATACCTGTACCTCGCCGATGTGGGCTTTGCCGAGCAGCAGCAGGCAAAGCCGCGACTGCCCGATACCGCCGCCCATTGTCAGCGGAAGCGTTCCGTCAAGAACTTTTTGGTGGAATGTATATTTACGCCGTTCTTCGGCGCCGGCAAGCTCAAGCTGACGCGCCATTGATTCCGCGTCGACACGGATACCCATGGAGGAAATCTCTACAGCATAGTCCAGCGTTTCAGACCAGAAAAGCAGATCGCCGTTCAGCGACCAATCGTCATAGTCCGGCGCTCGTCCGTCGTGCTTTTCTCCGGAACGGAGCTTTCCTCCTACCTGCATTAAAAACACGGTGCCGTGTTCCCTGGTATATGCCTGTTCCCGCTCCTTCGGCGTAAACGCCGGATACCGATCCTCCAGCTCCTGTGTTGTAACAAAGCTTACCTCGCGGCGGAGGCAATTCGGAATCTGCGGAAAGGTTTCCGAAAGCGTCTTCTGCGTATCACAAATTGCCGCTGCGATTTTGCGGACTGTTTCCTTTAGATAATCCGTATTCCGTTCTTCCGCGCCTATGATTTTTTCCCAGTCCCATTGGTCGCAGTAAACCGAATGCAGATTGTCCAGCGTCTCGTCGCGCCGGATAGCATTCATGTCGGTATAGAGCCCCCGTCCCTTCGGAAAGCCGTACTGGTATAACGCCATGCGCTTCCATTTTGCCAGTGAATGAACCACCACAGCGTCCTTGCCAGAATCGGATATATCAAACCGAACAGGGCGTTCCACGCCGTTCAAATCGTCATTGAGACCGGTTTCGGGATCCACGAAAAGAGGAGCAGAGACACGCTGAAGCAGCAATGCATCTGACAGCTTTTTTTCAAAGGTCCGCTTAATCAGACCGATTGCTGTCTGCGTGTCATACGGCCCCAGCAGGGGGCGATAGCGTTGGGGGAGGAATATTTTACTCATTGGGTGTCCTCGCAATTCATATCGTAATTGTGACTTGTATCCGCCTATGACAGTACATACATTTTCAGTGAATAAATCTTGCCGCAGTTCTTTATCCGCCCGGACAGATGCTCTTAAAACAGGTCTTGCGGGGTATATCACACAAAAATCTTTGACGATTATTTGCTTTCCGTGATCGTATCCAGCCGACAAATGCAACGGTATAACTCTTTTATTATATATCTTCAAAATTTTTTTGTCAATAAAAAACATGGCGTAAGAACAGTATACATATAATTTTTTTCGATTCTTTGGCGCTTTTCTTTTAACGCCATTTAAGAGAAGCGCTGCCCGAATGTAGCTTTCGTTCGAAGAAGGCCATATACTGTATACAAAGGCTTTGCCCTTTGATTTCCAAATGAAAGGAGATTTATTTTGAATATCAATAACAACATGACGGAAAACGGTTCCGCTGACAATATGAATAATATGAATAATACGTGTGAGAAGATAAAACCGATACTGACACTGGCGATTTCTACCGTACCCATGCAGAATGCAAATTGGGACGAGGTATACAGCATGGAGGAGGCTCTGGAATACGGCTCTCTGTTTCCGGAACTGAATCTGCCGTTTGAAGGAAGCGGGAGGTGACAGCCATGAACGTGAATAACAATTCTTCAAGCAGACAGAAAGCCATGAAAAAACTGCAGGAGGCGTCATTTGCTTCCTATGACAACCTCCTTTATCTTGACAGCCATCCTTGTGATAAACGTGCGCTCCGCAGCTTTGAAAAGTACAATGCGCTCAGACGTGAGGCTGCCCGCGAATATGCCGAGATGTACGGTCCTGTAAATCCGGACAACATGACGACGGATGATGAAATGTGGCGGTGGGCGGTTACTCCCTGGCCCTGGGAAGAATAAGGACAGCAGACAAGTATTGACTCCGCAATTGATATCTGAGACATCTGTATTCTAAAATTAAGCTGAAAGGAGAATTTTTGAAACATTTATGTGGAATTATGAAAAAAAGCTGCAATACCCTATAAAAATATCAAAACCCAATCCAAAGTATGCAAAAATTATAATCACCCAGTTCGGTGGACCTGATGGGGAATTGAGCGCTTCCATGCGTTATCTGTCTCAAAGGTATACCATGCCGTATCGTGAGGTTGTAGGAATTCTGAATGATATCGGTACAGAAGAGCTGGCTCACATGGAATTGGTCAGCAGCATTGTATATCAGCTTTTGCGCAATGCGACGACGAAAGAAATTGAGGAAGGCGGTCTCGCAGATTATTTTGTCGATCATACAGTAGGTTTGTGGCCGCAGTCGGCAGGCGGGGTGCCTTATAACGCTTTGACCTTCCAGTCCAAAGGGGATGTAATAACAGATCTTACCGAGGATATGGCTGCTGAACAGAAGGCACGCACTACCTACGACAATATCCTGCGTCTGGTAGACGATCCCGACGTTCGCGACCCTATTAAGTTCCTTCGTCAGCGCGAAATCACACACTTCCAGCGCTTCGGCGAAGCGTTGGAGATTGCAAAATCCAGGATGAAT
Organism: uncultured Eubacteriales bacterium; assembly: GCA_934526185.1. Taxonomy (GTDB): domain Bacteria; phylum Bacillota; class Clostridia; order Oscillospirales; family CAG-272; genus CAKTAA01. Next base: position 40,711 of record CAKTAA010000004.1, read on the forward strand.
GAAAAGAACTTCTATGCCATCAATCCTGAATTTGACCGCTGAATCATCGTTCTGCCGCCGACTATAACGCGGCGGCGTAAAAAAGCCGGAATGAAGAGCCGACACGACTTTGGGGCGTGTCGGCTCGCTTATGCGTATCGCAAACGTCATAACACATTCTGTCTCGTGCGCATAAAAAGTAAAAACGAATTGCCGCCAGAGAAAGATATTGGTATTATGTGAAAACTTATAAAAAGAAGTCAAGCAGAAAAAATATGAGAGAAAACAAAATCTCTCATATCTTTTTTAATTATTTGTTACAGATTACAAATCAAAAGTCCCGTCTTGATCAATCCAATTTTTCAGATTACTATAGTCAAGCAGATATTCCTTTTCGTTTTCCTTACTCGTCACACCAAAGCCGTTTTTATAAACCTTAATTGAGCTCCCGCCTATATCATAATCTGCTAAACCCTTAAATTCTAAACAATCATTCAATCTAACGACTTTTTTGCTTTCGAGGTCCAACACATATATTTCATACGGATATGCCCAATAACACCCGACAATAAGCAATAAATCTCTTAAGCAATAAACATTACAACAAATGAAAGCCTCTTCGCCTTCTTGTAAAACTTCTGAAGGGAAATAATTATACTCATCAAAATCTCTAGAATCTATAATACAATATCCGTATAAGGTCTTGCTAATAAAAATATAGTCTATGCCTTGATAGTTGAATACCTGAGGTTTACAACAGGCTTCGATTGTATTGTATGTATTTTTTTTACCGTTCTTCAAAGTTATAGTAATCTCATGAAAAAGCGTGTGATACCAAGGATAAGGTGCAGTTTCGTTTTGATATACATGATTATCAAAAGTGACTATGTCAAAGCGAATTCCGTTTATTTCAAAATGTTCCTCGGTTTTATCTGTTTTGACAAATTCATATCCAACGATACTTTTGCGGTATTTTTCTATGTATTCTTCATATTCTTTTGTTCCATATACATTGGCCATTAGGTTCCCCCTCGTTATTGATAAATTGTGATTTATCGGCTATAGTATAACACATCTATCCCGCAATGTAAATCACTTTGAAAAGATCAAAAAAGTTATACAGAAAATTTGTGCGTTTTCATTATCGTACATATTTCATGCGCGACGACGGCTTTTTCCCTAAAGTAAAAAGTCAGGGATTCGCATATGCAAATCCCTGACTTATTTTTATAAAATATCAAACACGGTTTATACGGTTTTACCTTTTGCGACTCCGCTTATATACCACGCTTTACATAGTGTGTATGCAGAATCTCATGTGCCTTGTGACTGCCCGGTTTTTCAAGATATTCGTCGTACAGTTTCTTTACAGCAGCATTTTCATGCGATTTGCGGATATCCGCGTTCTGATCGTCGCGATAAAGCACCGCCGCGCGCAGAGCCTTCAGATCCATGGTGTTCCGTACAAGCGCACTCTGAATGGGCTGGCCGCCACCGTTGACGCATCCGCCCGGACATGCCATGATTTCAATGAAATCGACCTCAACTTCACCGCTCTGAACCTTTTTCAGAAGTTTTTTCGCGTTAGCGGTACCGCTGGCAACGGCAACTTTAACCGTAATATCGCCCAGCGTATATGCTGCATATTTAATACCTTCCGTTCCGCGCACCTCGTTGAACTCCAGCTTTTCGAGCGGCTTGCCGAGAATGACCTCTGCAGCGGTACGGAGAGCCGCTTCCATGACGCCGCCGGTCGCGCCGAAGATTGCACCGGCGCTGGAACCGATGTCAAACGGCGCATCAAATTTTTCGTTTGTCGGCATCTCTTTAAAGTTGATGCCGGCTTTCTCGATCATGCGGCCCAATTCTCTCGTAGTAACGGCAATATCCACGTCCGGAACGCCCGCAGCCGACTGACCGTCGCGTGTAACCTCAAATTTCTTAGCTGTGCAGGGAATAGCGGATACGAAAACGATATCCTTCGGATCCAGTCCTGCTTTCTGTGCATAATAGGTTTTATACATGGCTCCGAACATTTGCTGCGGAGACTTGCAGGTAGAGAGATTGTCCGTGAATTCAGGGAAATAGTGCTCGCAGTACTTGATCCACCCGGGCGAGCAGGAGGTAATAAGCGGCAGTTTTCCGCCGTTCTGCATTCTGTCGAGAAACTCCGTGGCTTCCTCCATAATTGTAAGGTCCGCTGTCAGATTCATATCGTACACGCCGTCAAAGCCCAGACGCTTCAGAGCCGCAATCATCTGAGGTTCTGCATCTGTTCCGGGCGCCATACCGAAGCATTCGCCGATGGTTGCGCGAACGGAAGGCGCTGTGCAGATAGCTACGTGCTTTGTAGGATCTGCGATCGCATCGAGAATTTTCTGCGTGTCATCGCGCTCATACAGCGCGCCGACCGGGCAGGCTACAACGCACTGTCCGCAGTTGATGCAGGAGGTATCTGCCAGATTTTTCTCAAACGGGCTGGCGATATGGGTATCAAATCCGCGGTTTACCGCTCCGATGACGCCGATATCCTGCATATTCGCGCAAGCGGCGACACATCTGCGGCACAGAACGCACTTGCTGTTGTCGCGGACGATAGCAACCGTAGAGTCGTCAATTTGGCTCTCCGGCATCTTGCCCTCAAAATGAGAGGCGTCCTCCACACCATAGTCCTTGCAGAATTTCTGAAGATCGCACGCCTGGTTTCTAATGCAGGAAAGACATTTCTTATTGTGCGCCGAGAGCACAAGCTCCAGGTTCAGTTTTCTGTTTTCGCGCACGCGCGGCGTGTTGGTGAATATTTCCATTCCATCAGCCACAGGCTGTACACAGGCTGCGGCAAGGCCGCGTGCACCCTTTACCTCGACAAGACAGAGACGGCAAGCGCCTATTTCGTTAAATTCTTTCATATAGCAGAGCGTCGGAATGTCGATTCCGGCAATTCTGCAGGCTTCCAGTATGGTGGAATTTTTCGGCGCCTGGTAGTCCCGGCCGTTAATTTTTAAGCTGACTGTTTCCATGTTTTCCATGTTTGCCAGACTCCTTTCTTACTTCTTTTCAATGGCGCCGAACTTGCATTTTTCCATGCAGGCGCCGCATTTGATGCATTTTTCCCGGTCGATGACAAACGGCTTTTTAATCTCGCCGGAAATAGCGCCCGTGGGACATACGCGCGCGCACGCGGAGCATCCCTTGCACTTGTCCGCAATGATGGTATAGGACAGCAGCTTCTTGCAGACGCCGGCCGGACAGGTCTTGTCCTTGACATGCGCAACGTATTCATCGCGGAAATAGCGCAGCGTCGACAGCACCGGATTCGGGGCCGTCTGGCCGAGGCCACAGAGCGAGGCGCTCTTTATGTAGTTGCAAAGCTCCTCCATGCGATCGAGATCCTCCATTTCGCCGTTTCCGCTCGTGATTTTTTCGAGCAGCTCCAGCAGACGCACCGTACCAATACGGCAGGGAGCGCATTTGCCGCAGGATTCATCTACTGTGAACTCAAGGAAGAATTTCGCGATATCCACCATACAGGTGTCCTCGTCCATGACGATAAGTCCTCCGGATCCCATCATGGAGCCGATGGCTATCAGGTTGTCATAATCAATAGGCGTGTCTATAAGGGAGGCCGGAATGCAACCGCCGGACGGGCCGCCGGTCTGCGCGGCTTTGAATTTTTTGCCGTTTGGCACGCCGCCGCCGATCTCCTCGACAATTTCGCGCAGCGTTGTTCCCATGGGGATTTCCACAAGTCCTGTATTGGTGATCTTGCCTCCGAGCGCGAACACCTTTGTTCCCTTGGATTTTTCAGTACCCATGGAAGCAAACCATTCGGGGCCGTTCAGGATAATCTGGCAGATATTCGCATACGTTTCCACGTTGTTAATGATGGTTGGCTGACCGAACAGACCCTTGACGGCGGGGAACGGCGGACGCGGACGGGGCTCGCCGCGGTTGCCCTCGATGGAGGTCAGCAGTGCGGTTTCCTCTCCGCACACGAAAGCGCCGGCGCCAAGCCGAAGCTGAATATCGAAGCAGAAATCCGTGCCGAAAATATTCTTTCCGAGCAGACCGTACTCGTGTGCCTGTTCAATGGCAATTTGCAGGCGGTGAACCGCAATCGGATATTCGGCACGTACATAAATATATCCTTCGTCCGCACCGATGGCATATCCTGCGATAGCCATAGCCTCAAGTACCGCGTGCGGATCTCCCTCAAGAACAGAGCGGTCCATAAACGCGCCGGGGTCGCCTTCGTCGGCGTTGCAGACTACGTATTTTTTGTCCGATACGCTGTTTGCTGCAAATTGCCACTTAGTTCCCGTCGGGAATCCGCCTCCGCCTCGGCCGCGCAGCCCGGAGGCTTTGATGGTGTCAATAACATCCTGCGGCTTCATTTCTGTCAGCACCTTGCCCAGCGCCTGATACCCGTCCATGGCGATGTACTCGTCTATTACTTCCGGGTTGATGACGCCGCAGTTGCGGAGCGCCACGCGTTTCTGCTTTTTATAGAAGCCCGTATCGTTCAGACTGAGAATTTCATCTCCGGATACGGTTTCGTCGTATACGAGACGCTTGACAACGCGTCCCTTCAGCAGATGTTCGCTCACGATTTCCGGAACGTCCGCCTCCGTAACCCGGCTGTAGAAAGTTCCCTCCGGGTAAATAATCATAATGGGGCCGAGCGCGCAAAGTCCGAAACATCCCGTCATAACGACTTTTACCTCACTGCTGAGCCCATTTTTCTGAAGCTCCGCTTCCAGCGTCTCCTTAATCTGTACGCTGTTGGAGGATGTACAGCCTGTGCCGCCGCATATCAATACATGTGAACGTACCATGCCTTTGTCCTATCCTTTCTGTGTAAGCATGAAGCCATGCGGCGGGGAAGAGAACGATCCGGCTACCGGATTTTTGTCCTGCCTGCCGCAATAACTTTTCAGTATTTTTGTATGTCTTTGAATATCTGCAAAAGATAAATATGAGAAACAAACTACATTTCCTGCATCCCGCTGAACCGCGCATCCCTTTTGTAAGCAGGCTAACGGATTTTTACCGCCCTTTCCCGCCGCGCCTGCCTGAATGAGGTGTAAGTTCGCGGCTCTACCCGATCATGCAGAGAAAATCCGCAGCCGGCAAGCCCGGTCGCTGCTGCAAGGAAATCTATCCAAAACCAACGGTGCGTTTTTTCTGTACGCAGCCGGTCGTTTATTTTCCGCCGATGGTGTATTCCAGAATAGGCGTGCCGTTCTTCAGGTGCTTCTCCACAACCTCGCGAGCCTTTTCTTCTGTCATTTTTACATAGGTGACTTTTTCTTTTCCGGGTTCCGTGATTTCCACGACCGGTTCGTATTGGCAGATGCCGATGCAGCCTGTCTGCGTTACAATAATGTGATCCAGCTGCTGCTTTGCAACTTCTTCGACGAAAGCGTTCAGAACGGGACGAGCACCCGCCGCGATACCGCAGGTAGCCATTCCCACGACAACGCGGATGCCGTCATGCTCCGCGCGCATAGCTACCTTATCCTTCATTTTGTCGCGAATGGCGCTGAGTTCAGCCAGTGTTTTCATGCAATTGATGTTGCCGTTCGTCCGTACGGAAAAACGGCGCTCCTTTCTCCTTGTATCTTTAAAATGTTACGTTTTGCTTCCGTATAATCCGCTGTACTGTTCCGTTATGTAATCACCGATCCAAGCAAGAATCTCCGGGGTGTCGAGAGGAATATCCTCCCCTAAAACCGCTTTGATCTCTTTTGTATCAAAAAGCATCTCCCGCTTCTCTCCGTCCGATTCCGTCAGTCTGTGCTCCAATACAAAGTCAATGTCCGGTGATCCGCCGACAAGTGTCTGCATGGTCGCACCGACATCACCTAACGGAAGACAATCAACATGGTCTGTGTGGAACAGAGCCGATACGGCCGTTCCCTCACCGCTCCGGCTTTGAAGCGTCAGAGTTCCGCCGGTCATTTCCGCCTCCATTTTAAAAAACGGCAGACCGAGCCCCACCTTTCGCGTTGTCCTGGTGGTGTAAAAGGGCTCCGTTACGCGTGCGGCGGTTTCCGCGTCCATACCGCAGCCGTTGTCTTTGATGGTGATGCGGAGCGTGCAGGCCGCCCTGTCTTCCTCAATGCCGATCTGAATGACAGACGCACCGGCGCGCACGGAATTTTTGGCGATGTCTAAAATGTTCAGCGATAATTCCCGCATAGCGCTTATACGCTGTATTTCGCAAGAATTGCGGGGACTTCTTCAGGCGTCAATCTGCCATAAACGTCGTCGTTTACCGTCATGACGGGGGCCAGGCCGCACGCGCCGATGCAGCGGGTTGCCTCTACAGAGTATACGCCGTCGGCAGAGGTTTCACCTGCCCCCACGCCGATGGACTGTGTGATTTTGTCCAGCAGGCTTCCCGCGCCCTTTACGTAGCATGCGGTTCCGAGACATACGGAGATGGAGACCTTACCTTTGGGATTCAGCGTAAACTGGGAATAGAACGATGCGACGCCGTAAACCTCAGCCAGAGATACATCCATCCCCTGGGCGACCATTTTCTGAACCTCAAGCGGGAGATACCCATAAATTTCCTGGGCGCCCTGAAGCACGGGCATCAGCGCTCCCTTGGTTCCCCTGTATTCCTCCATGAGCCTTCTCAGCTTGTTTTCCTGCTCCTGAGTTCCATGGAACGCGACGGTGGTCAGTTTCTTTTTCATGTTTTGCCTTATCCTCCTTCTTGGGATTGCATTCATGTGATGCGGCGATGTTTCTGCTGACTTTCGTATACTGTCTGAAATAAAATGAAAGGCACGGCCGATATCACTCACCATATCATTATACACTGTTTTGCGCCAAATTTCTATAGTTTTTGAAAAAAAACTTGTGTTTTTTTACGTCTTTTGTTCATTTTTTTCAGGAATTTGATCTAAAATTTAGAACGGAAGCTGTTAAATCCCACGGATTATGCCTCACGCAAACCGTACGGATCGTTGACAATAGAATATATGTTAAACATCTGATCGGAATGCGCAGCATCTTTTTCCTTTCCGAGAGACTGATGAAGAGCTCCCGGCTTCGGCAAACGTCTCGGTTATTCCGTTACCCATTTTTAGCATCGCTGAGAAACGCTTTGTCATGAGGCAGGGTATCGATGGCAGCTTTGCGGGCCTGCGCAATTTGTTCATTTCTCGGGATCCGGTACAAAACTCCGTCCTTGTAAAAGCGTGCGCCGGTCTGTTTAAAAACGAAAGGAATATCGCGGCGCAGACATTGTTCGCGGATGTCAAGAACCCATTCGTAACGGCAGGGGCGTGCGCTGCTGCCGCTTTCGCCGCCGACTGACACAAGCGCCGTTTCGTGACTCAGATACGGCGAAAGGTCGATAGGTGAAAGCAACGGTTCACAGATTACCGTTTTTCGGCGGATGGGTAGCGTCTGAAAGACCGGAAAGCGTTCCTCACATCTTTTTTGATTTTCAATGGTGCAGCATATGGTAACATTTCCGTATCCGCTGCCCCAATTTATCGGAATGCATTGTTCAAAGCGATGAATCCGCTTGGTTATGATTACAAAACGGACATCCGGACGCAGACGGATCATATTCCACAGCTCTGCACGGTAAAGGTCTGCCTCTTCAATAAAAAAATCCGAGGTCATGCATGTGAAAACTACGGAATTCGCCGGGATTTTATAGGAGCCGTCCCGTCTTTTCTGAAGCGGCAGCGAAAACGAGGCGGTTTTGCATACGTGAGAGGGATCCCGGCCGATCTGTAAATCCCTGCGGTATACGTAACAGTTTTCGCAGCCCTCGGAAAATTTTCGGCATCCGTGCAGCGGATTCCAAACCAAAATGCTCACCTCTTTTATTTCCTCATTTCTGCGACCGGCAAGTTTACCGGTTTTAAATGAGAATACATTCGAATCGAACGCGCGTCCATATTTTTGATGCCTGCGGTTTAGCCTTGCCTGCAGCGTAGCCATAAAGGCTGCTGCAGGCGGAAAAGTTGTGCCACTACATGAAATCCGCATCCGACTGCAAAGGGGAGGTATAAAAATAGGAAATCCTCCGGCCCGCCGAACGGCGCTTCCGAATGACTGTCTACATCAGATACTATCCGAAGCTTTCTTCGGCGCCCGTATGCCGCCAGGATGTACGTCCGGAAGCAGAAGCAAAACCGTTTTTCCTCTGTATTCGGGCGGCGCTGACATCTGTATTGCCGCATGCACGACAGCGCCTGTTTCGGTTTGCGCCGCAATTCCTTCCGTTCTCATCAGTTCGAACATGGTTTTCCGGGCGTCTTCAGCGGAGATACTGAGCACTCTGTCAATTTTTCTGGTATACGTTTCGACAGGAAAATCCGTCATTTTCTCAGGCATATCTGCATTTTCACACGAAACAGCGGCGGTCTGAAGCGAGGGATTTCTTTTTTTCAGGTATGCGGAGGCACTGCTCAGCAGCCGTATGTCCGCTATACTGCCTATCAGGAGATCTGCAGAGCCGCCGGATGCATACCAAAGCTCCGGTCCGATGCCCTGATCAAATGCTTCTTCTTCAAGGGAGGCGTACAGATCCGACAATAGGACGGCGTTCGGAATACCGGCGGCGATCTTCCGCGCACACTCGGCAAGTCCGGACGCGCCGGAGATTTCCGAAATTCGGATATCCGCTCCGTGTGCCCGGATTCTTTCTTCGGTTTCGGGCGGAACGGATTCCGGCAGAACCAGACAGATCCGGCGTCCCTGCTTTGCCGCGGCAGCAGCCCAGCCGATGCCGTTTTCCTTCGCTGCCGGTACAATGATGACGCTGTCGGCGTGAAGAATGCCTCTGGCTTCCGCGTCTGCGGTCAGATATGCCGCGTTCCGCTCGGCAGCGCCCGCAGTATCCGCTCTGCTTTCAAATTTGGCCAGCAGAACAGAGGAGAGCTTTTTCCTTGTTTCCAGTGCGTACAGCTCTGTGAGCGGAGAGTTGGGAATGTTCTTTGCTTCGTCAAGCTGAGGAATTTTACGTGTCAATTGCGCTTCCCGGCCGATGAGAGCATATGTTGCATCGATGAGATGTCGGTATTGCGGATCATCCAGCGCCCGGCAAATGAAGCTTTGGCGGGGGGAGTTGATATCCTCGCCGCTTATCTGAAACATACCGTGTTTACGGCACAGAGCCATGACGCGCGTTAGCTGTTTTGGCGAATTGCGCGTCGGCATATAGGTCACGGCGCGGAAGCGCAGCGCGGCAAGCTCGGAAAAAAGCAGGTCCAAATAACTGTCCTCAAAGGCCTGCGCTTTTTTATCGCCGGTTACATCCTTTTGGACGTCTCCGAGGTAGGCGTAAGCGGAATAGGCGTTGATGCGCTCGGTCAGTGCGATGAAGGAGGCGGCGTCCATGCATTCGCGGTCCGCGTCCGTATAAAAGGCTTCCACAAGAGCGCTTTTCAAAATGCCGAGCAGATCGTAGGGATACAGCTCAGGCGTATGCGCGCTGTCGAGCAGACGCTCTTCCGCAGTCTTTCCTACCGAAAGCCTCAGCTCGTTTTTCAGAAAGGACAGAAGAGCGGACGGGGACGGGTAATTCTGCATCAGCTTTTTGGCAAGAGCAAACAGAATATGTCTTTCCGTCACGCTTCCGCCCTCTGCAAATTGCGACAAAGGCAGGACATCCTTCTGAAAATCGACGGCGATGCCGACAGGAGCGAGAAGCTTTGAAAGCTTATTGCACATCACTTCATTTCTCCGGTTGCGGAGCGAGCGGAGAGGAGCGAAGGTTTTCTGTACGGTCTGAATATGCTGGTGCGGAATTCCATGAATGGCCGCATAAGCTATCGAAAGTTGATCCGGATTGTTCAGACGGCGTCCGGCAAGCGTACCTTCCATGCGGATCCGACATTCCAGTCCTACCGTGACGGGCATGCCGAGAATTTCGCCGGCCGCCAGAAATTCTTCGGCCCCGGCAAGGGAATCGTGATCCATGATGCCGGCTGTTTTCAGGCCGCTTTTCCAGGCGAGATAGAGGGCTTTCGCGGGAGAATACGGCGAAAACGAATAATTTGTATGTATATGATTGTTGACGTAATGCGTGTGCGGAGGCTCGGGAAACCTTCCCATCAGGGTTCCGTACCGTATCTCGCGCAGTGCATTCAAACGCACTTCGCGCGAGGCTCCGTTTAGCTGAAGTTCAAGTTCTGAAAGCTGGTTATTCATTATACAGCCCTTTCTTTGCGATATATTATGCCGACAGCGTTAAATCAGGCTGCAGGGGCCTGTTTCACGGCCGCGTCAAAGATACGCTGCCGCTTGAAAAGCATAGGGAGAGAATGCTTTTAGTCCAAAGAAAGCGGTGCAGCCGTTGGCCGCACCGCCATTGTCTTCTGCTGACAGACACCGGCGGTCAGCTCAGATTTTTTCAATTTCAATAAGTCCTGCGTTGGGAACCGGATAGGAGACAGTCTGTGCCTGAAGCTCCTGTGTTTCGCTCCAGAGGGTTTCGCCCATACAGTTTTTAGCTGTCAAACGGTATTTTCCGGATGATTTATGGCAAACGGTCACACCGTTCCATCCGCCTCCGTTTACATAAATACACTTGCGGGGCGTACCCTCCGGCGCGGGAAGAACCGTGTGGCCTGCGTATGCCGCTGCAATGTAGCAGCCTTCGTCCTCAGCCGAAACAATGGTGTAGAGCAGCTCCGGCTGGTATGCGCGCAGCTTTCCGGAAAGCAGGGTGTCCCGATGCTCTTCCCAGAAGGAAAGCCAGAAGGAAAGCGTCTTTTTCTGAGATTCCGGAAGATTTGAGGGACGGACGGATATCTGCTGAACGGAGAACAGCGTGTTGATGAGCTGCAGTGCCACCCCTTCCGGAATTTCCTCCGGACTCCACGTCAGCATGTCGCTGTGTGCCGGCGAATTGCCGGACAGCAGGCGGATATCAATGGTTCGGATTTTATTGGCGACGGTATCGTTTGCACAGTCCGCCGCGCGGAACATGTTGCCGTATTTCCGCATCAGCGGTCCTATGTAGCTCTGACGGAATTCGATGCCGATATCCGGCTTCAGCGCTTTCAGACGGCTGAGGATGTCTGTCATCAGGCGATCTACAGCCTGCGCGGTCGAAACGTAGTCCCTGCCTTCCGGAGCGTTCGGATTCTCTTTTGCCGGCTGGCTGAATTGGTCGATAAAATCGAGCTTAAAGCCGTCGAGATCCCATTCTTTTACCGCATTTTCGTACGTCTGAATCAGATATTCCCGGACATCCGGATACCGGGGATCGAGCACGGCCGTGTCGTTTGATGCCGGAAAATATTTTCCCTTGAATCTCTCCCACGCTTTGCTGTGAATGCCTACATACGGAACGGAATACCACAGAAAATACTTCATGCCCATTGCATGAACTCTTTCCACATGCGCTTTCATATCTCTGATCTTTTCCGGGCTGACCTCCCAGTCTCCGCAGTATCCGTAGGTTCTTTGTGCGTCGGCCATCTGCCAGCCGTCGTCGACAATGACGGAGCGCAGGCCGAGCGGCTCTGCCGTATGCAGCACCTCCTCGATCTCGTCACCGTATGCGTGCTGGTGGAAGCTGTACCATGTGGAATACACGGGATGCTTGCAGACCTCCGGCACCTCAGCAGGCTTGTATACCGGCATGGACGCCCACCAGTCGGAAACCTCGCCGAGGGAATCCTCATATGGCAGCGCGCGTGTGTCGATTCGTATTGCTGTTTCATAAGACGACATCGGCGGAATCACGCCGTCCAGCAGTCTGATGTCGCAGAGCCAGAAGGAATCCTCTTCGCGGAGAACAAATTTATATTTAACGGGATTCATCGCGTCGGCACAGGCAAAGGTCTGCCTGTTCTCCCCGCCGCTGCTGAAAAGGCAGGCGACCGGTGCGGAGGAGGCGGAAGTCGATGTCATATGGCCGCACCATACTGCGGGAATGCCGCGGTTTGTTCCGGCGCAGGGATGCCAGAGTCCCTGAATATTGTCGTGGGGGAATTCCCATGAGATCGTGATAACCGGCGGGATCTTTTCCGTGACGTCGGCTGTTTTCCAGGAAATTTTAATCAGATCAAGACCTTCCTCAAGCTTTGTCAGCGATGTGCTGAAATTCTCTTCAGAGCTTACGGTGTATTCGTAACGCCCCTTCAGTTTTGTCTCTTGCATGTTGATAAACCTCCAATTTTAGACTTTGTGTAAAATATGGCGGGCAGCTTGGCCTGCCGCTGATGCAATGATTGAACGCCAAAATCCGTCCTGTCACAGAATAAAATCGAATTCCATGCCGTAAATGCTGACGGTGTCGCCGTCATGGACGCCGAACGCCTTCATTTTGTCATAGACGCCAGCCTGACGCAGTACCTTTTCAAAATAATTAAGGGATTCTCTGTCGTCAAAATTTATGGAACCCATCAGGTTGTACAGCCAATCGCCCTCCACGATGAACTTCTCGTTTTCCCGCCGGAGAATGATTTCTCTGTTGTCCGAAGCTTCGGAACCAGACGGAGCTTCGGCGGCATCCATCTCGGTCTCATAGACGGTAAGCGGCGGCAGCTCTCTTAGCTTTTCGGCAATCAGCTCTACAAGCGGCTTCATATTTTCCCCTGTGACGGCCGAAACACATATCATCGGGCATCCGTTTTTCTCCGCGTAGGCTTCCAGCAGCGGCAAAAGCGCAGCGTCCTCTACAGCATCGGTTTTGTTTGCCGCTATGATCTGCGGTCTTTCCGCCAGCTCCTTTGAGTATTTCAGCAGCTCGCGATTGATCAGCTCAATATCTTCAACGGGATTCCGTCCCTCTGTTCCTGAGATATCTACAACATGAACCAGCAGGCGGCAGCGATCTGTATGGCGCAGGAAGGCATGTCCGAGTCCCAGTCCCTCGCTCGCCCCCTCGATCAGCCCTGGGATATCGGCCGCTACAAACCCCGTACCCTCCCCCGTGTTTACAACGCCGAGATTGGGGGAGAGCGTCGTAAAGGGATAGTTGGCGATTTTCGGCTTTGCCGCACTGATGCGTGAAAGAATCGATGATTTCCCCGCGTTCGGCATCCCGATAAAGCCGACGTCCGCCAACATTTTCAGCTCTAAAATCACTTCCCGCGACTGACCGCGGAGACCGTTTTTGGCGAATCTCGGTATTTGCCTTGTGGGGGTTGCAAAATGGCGGTTTCCCCACCCGCCCTTGCCGCCGCGGCAGCATACAAACGGTCCGCGTCCGCTCATATCGCACAATATCCTGCCTGTTTCTGCATCGCGTATAATCGTACCGGGAGGGACGCGGAGCTGAAGATCTTCAGCCGATTTTCCGTGAAATTTTGCAGATTTGCCGTCCTCTCCGTTTTTTGCGGCAAACTTTCTGTGGTAGCGGTAATCCAGAAGCGTATTTATTCCCTCGTCAATGACAAAAACAACGTCGCCGCCCTTGCCGCCGTCGCCGCCGTCCGGGCCGCCGTGCGCCACGTATTTTTCCCGGCGGAAGGAGACGCAGCCGTTTCCGCCGTCGCCTGCCTTCAGGTCGAGCTTAACATAGTCCATAAACATATGAGTTTTATCCTTCCTCAAAAGCAGGCGTCTGCGCCTGTTTTTCTCCGTGCTTTCGGTTAATCTGTTGATTGTTTCATGAGTTTCTCGAAAAATTCGTCCTGACTGATGACCGGTATGCCGAGAGTCTGCGCTTTAACAAGCTTGGATCCGGCATCAGTGCCGGCGATTACATAATTCGTCTTTTTGGAAACCGAGGCGGAAACCTTTCCGCCGTTCTGAACGATAAGCTCTGTCATTTCGTCTCTTGTCATGCCGGACAGCGCGCCTGTGAGCACAAAGGTGAGATTTTTCAGCGCATCGCTGTTTTGCTTTCCCTGATATGTCATGCTGACGCCGAGCTCCCGCAGCTCTTTTATCAGGGCCATGGACTGCGGATGTGAAAAATACTGTACAATATGGTTCGCCGTGATTTCTCCGATATCGAAAATCTGGCACAAATCCTCGGCCTTTGCTTCCGAAAGACGCTCCATATCTCCGTACTCCTGCGCCAGCGTCGCGGCAGCCTTCTGTCCCACCTGGCGGATTCCGAGTGCGTATATCAGCCGATCAAGGCCGGCATTTTTTGAATTTTCAATAGATCGGATCAGGTTGGCGGCGGATTTTTCTCCCATGCGTTCCAGAGGGACAAGCTGTTCTGTGCGCAGCCGGTAGAGATCCGCCGGATTTTGCACCAGTTCGTTTTCCCGCAGCAGCCGCAGAATGGAAATGCCCAGCCCGTCAATGTTCATGGCGTCGCGGGAGGCGAAGTGCGCCAGATGGCGCAGCAGCTGCGCGGGACATGAGCCGTTTGTACAGCGAGTTGCCGCCTCCTCATCGCGCATCACCGGTTCCCCGCAGGAGGGGCAGAAGGCCGGCATCGAATATTCCCTTTCACTGCCGTCTCTGTGTCTCTTTTGTACGGAAATTACTTCCGGTATGATATCCCCGGCTTTCTGTACCAGCACAGTATCCCCCAAACGAATATCCCTTTCCCGGATATAATCGATGTTATGCAGTGTTGCGCGGCTGACGGTAGAACCCGCAAGCTTTACCGGTTCCAGAACTGCGTTCGGCGTCAGCACGCCTGTGCGCCCCACCTGTACCGTTATGTCCAGCAGTTTGGTTTCCCGGATTTCAGGTGGATATTTATAAGCGGCCGCCCATTTCGGTGTGCTGGAGGTTTCTCCGATTTTACTGCGTGCGGAAAGGGAGTCCACCTTTATGACAGCCCCGTCAATGTCATACGGCAGTTTGATTCGCTCATCTCCGATTTTTTGAATATGCGCAAGGATATCGTCCGTGCCGGAGAGCCGCTTCCTGAACGGGACGGTTGGAAAGCCTACCGTTTCCAGATAATCAAGGCTTTCGCTGTGCGAAGAAAAATGGAGTCCATCCGAGGCCTGAATATTGAACACAAAAAGATCGAGCCGCCGCTTTGCGGCAATACGGGAATCAAGCTGCCTAAGCGAACCTGCCGCGGCGTTCCGCGGATTGGCAAACAGGGGTTCCTCATTTTCCTCGCGTCTGCGGTTCAGGGCGGTGAAAGCGCCGTGCCCCATGTATACCTCGCCGCGTACCTCAAGAAAAGCGGGCGGCGCAGGTGTTTTGAGCGACAGGGGAAGGGAGTGAATGGTTTTCAGGTTCTCTGTGACATCTTCTCCTACAATTCCGTCCCCGCGCGTTGAGCCGCGTACGAAAACACCGTCCCGGTATTCCAGCGAAACGGACAGACCGTCGATTTTGCATTCCACGGAATACATCGGCGACATGCCAGCGCCAGCAAACCATTCATTTGTCCGGTTCAGAAACGCGCGCAGTTCCTCCTCGCTGAATACATCCTGCAGGCTTCCCATCGGGACGGTATGCATTACCTTTTCAAACTTGTCCAGAGCAGCGCCGCCGACACGTCTGGTCGGCGAGTTTGGATCGTCATATTCCGGAAACTGCTCCTCCAGCTCAAGAAGCCGGCGGAACATCTGATCATAGGCGGCGTCGGAGATTTCCGGCGCATCCTCCACATAATATTTGCGGCTGTGGTATGCCAATTTCCGGCGCAGCTCCGCAATTTCGTTTTGTATTTCAGACATTGAATAACCGTGCCTTTTCCTTTCACTAATTCGTTTGTATTCCGGCGGCGCCCCGCGTTTATCTGCTTTGCTTTGTTCCGTATTATTATATCAGATTTTGCATAAAATCACAGATCCGGGAAAAAGATTCATATTTTATTTACAACAGAACCGCCCACCGCACGGCAAGGGAGAATATCTTCGGAATTATCCAGTTAACAGCAGAGAACGCGGCTGAAAAAGGCGCCGGTTAAACACCCAAAGCGATCCTTTCGCACAAGTCCTGATAGGAAATTCCGGCCGCCAGCGCCTCCTGCGGAAGCAAACTGGTCGGTGTCATGCCGGGAAGCGTGTTTGCCTCCAGACAATAGGCCTCACCTGAGGCGTCGAGGATAAAATCAATGCGCGAATAGAAACCGAGTCTCAGGGCTTTGTGTACAGTCAGCGCATAGACCTGCAGCTTGCATGCTTCCTCCTGTGTCAGCTCTGCCGGACAAACTTCAACAGTCATTCCGGACTGATATTTGTTTTTGTAATCATAGAATCCCGCTTTCGGGATAATTTCAATGGCTGGCAGCGCCTGATTGCCGAGGATACCAACGGAAAATTCGCGCCCTTCGATTTTGTCTTCAATAATCACGTGCTTCTCGTATTTTTCTGCATATTGAAGAGCAATTTTCAACTGTTCGTTGTTTTCTGCGATGGTGACGCCGACGCTGGAGCCGCAGCTGCACGGCTTTACAACACAAGGGAAACGGATATCGGAGATACTGCTTGTGCTGTCCGTCGTCCGGTACTGCCAATCCGCGGTCGGGATGCCTGCGCCGCGAATGATTTGCTTGGACAGATCTTTGTCCATGGCCAAAAGGCTTCCTATATAACCGGTACCTGTATAACGGATGCCGTATAAATCAAAGAGAGCCTGAAGCTGACCGTTTTCGCCGGCAGAGCCGTGAAGCGCGAGAAAAACGACGTCGGCCTCCCGGCAGAGCTCAAGAACACCGTCTCCGATCATACTGTTGCCGGAGAGGCTTTTTCTGATTTTTGCGAGATCAGGCTCTGTTTCCGGTATCTGATAAAAAAATTTGACGCGTGTTTTGCTGTTTTTGTATTCCGGCAGGATATCGTTATTTGAGACGCCGAAAAACAGGTCGAGCAGCATTACCTCATGGCCGTTGTCGATGAGAGCGTTTGCAATCAGTGCGCCTGATGAAAGCGACACATCCCGCTCGGGACTCAGACCTCCTGCTAATACTATGATTTTCATAAACTGTGACTGCCTTTCATGGTATTTCCGAACAGAGGATTCGTGTAGAGACATACGCGTAAATATTCCCCGTTTACATACATCGCTTTCTCCGCAATCTGCAACGAAAATGCACTGCAGCAGAGAAAGCGCAAGCTTTGGCTGGATTGATGGATGATGTTTTCGGGGCTGTGTGCTTTGTTTCTGCCAATAGATAATTCTGCTTTTTAACGTTTGATTGAAATATTATAACATATGCAGCGGTTGTTGTAAAGTTTTACCGACAGAATTCCATATTAGGGCTCTTAAGAATAATATGCAGGGACATATTGAAATGTGCGGCTTTTTATGGTATAATATCCGCAGAAAGCCTTGCTTCGCAAGACATTGGAGGCTTCGCCTCTCTGCGCTTTGCGCATCTGCGGTATTGACGGCTTCACAAAAATGCCCTTGCAAGCAAGCATTTTTGCTTCATGGTATAATGACTGAATGGCAAGGCCGTTCAGTCTACTCCTGTTCAGCTCAAACTGTGTGGGAGTTTTCGGCGCGTTCATCACCGGATAGCCGCAGCACCGGGTTTTCCGGTAGAAATGAAGGCAAAAGGATTGTTTCTGCCTGTCGGAGGGTGAATTGATTTTCAAATATCCATGAAAAGGAGATGCGCTGCTTGCCTTCTGCAATGATACATTTAACCGCGGCCAATGCTTACTGTCCCGATGCGCCAGTTGAATTTTTTATCGGAAATCTGGCGCCGGACTGTATAGACGAATGGAAGAAAAAGGATCATCTGCACCTGAGAGACAGACCGGAGCGGGCTGAGGCGCTGCGTGCTTATGCCGGCGGACTCGATTTGGAAAACCCGTATCTCAAGGGCATTGTCCTGCATTTGTATCTGGATTTTTTGTGGGATGAAACGCCCATGCGGCTTCATAAGGAGCAGTATACAGGCGAAAACTGGGTTGCGGACTACAGAAGTGAAATCGCGCGGACCAGCGCGTGCTTGTATCATCGGCTTCCCTGGAGCAAGAAGATTTGGAAAGAAATGGAAGAATGTCCTCAACATAAATATGCCTCGCATCCTGCTTATCCTGCTTATCTGATAAGAGATCTGATTCATCGGAACGGTATTTTCCACAGG
Organism: uncultured Eubacteriales bacterium; assembly: GCA_934526185.1. Lineage (GTDB taxonomy): Bacteria > Bacillota > Clostridia > Oscillospirales > CAG-272 > CAKTAA01. Next base: position 58,640 of record CAKTAA010000004.1, read on the forward strand.
GAAACATTCTGCCGGCCGTCTGAGATATTTTCTTCCGATTTTTCTCAGCGGTTTGCGGAAGATGCGGCACGGTCATTCGACGCTTTTTTCTCCTGATTCACGTGTCACAGCAATACGGATAGCTGCTGAAAAGAGGAGTTAGAATAAATATACTGATAACAGGCGGAACTGTTCCTGCAAGCAGTTTTGCGGCAGAATACTTTGATCAGATTAAGATAAAACCGCTGACAGCTTTTGTCGACGCAAATTCCAAATAGCTGTGTGCAGATAAGCTCCCGCCTTTCGTGAGATGGTTTTCGTTTGCTGAATGACGGGCTTTCAGCTCCTATTGATACCGTTTCAATCTCGAAACAGGCGCAATTTATACGGGTGAGCACCTACCGGCAGTAAGGCTGTTCTTGCTGCCGTTTTTTATGTTTCCGTAAGCCAAATGAAAGGAATATAAAAATGATGAATCTGTATTGGCCGATCGCACTTATTGTTCTGTCCAACGTTTTTTATCACATATGCTCCAAATCCACGCCGGCGGACATCAATCCGTTTGCGTCGCTTACGGTGACTTATATTGTCGGAGCTCTTGCGTCCGCGGTTCTGTATTTTGCATTGAACAGGGGCGGCAGCCTGCTGCGGGAATATCATAGCCTGAACTGGAGCAGCATTGTTCTGGGACTGACAATTGTCGGTCTGGAAGCTGGTTCTGTTTATATGTATAAGGCCGGATGGAATATCAGCACTGGACAGCTTGTGTACAGCTCGATCCTTGCCGTTGTTCTTATCGCCGTAGGATACTTCTTTTATCACGAACAAATTACAGCAAGCAAAATCGCCGGTATACTGATTTGCCTGGTTGGGCTGTATTTTATCAATAAATAGCCGGGACGGCGGCGGGTGAGCTGTTTCCCGCGCCCTATTGCATCATTTTTATCAGAATAAAAGCCGTTCAGCGTAAAAAGCCGGAAACCGCATTCGCGGTTTCCGGCTTTATTTTGCTGGGTACAAGACGAAAATATTTCAGAGAACAGAGTTACGCGCTCAAGATCTTACGGGAACAGCTCCCTGCAGCTTTCCATTTCAAAAGAACAGAACGGCGCGGCAGGGAGCTGCGTCCACATCCTCTATTTTCAGAGGCAGGGCGGAAAGCAGATAAATGCCCGGAGCCGCATGGCGCAGCTCCAGTCCCTCAAGGATGGCAATACCCGCGCCGAGCAGGGTGCGGTGAACCTCGTACTCCTCGTCGCCGGCTGAAATGGAGACACCTTCGGTGCCAATTAGAATAATTTTTGATTTGACAAGCTCTCTTGCTCCCTCGGCAGTAATACAGCAGCAGCCCTTTAGCAGCATTCTTTTCGATTTTCTTTCCGACAGGATTTTCCGTACCTCCGCAGCGCCGATATTCCCGGAGGCTTCTGCGACAGCGGCCCTACCGATATAGACAGACAGCGGAAGCTCTGCAGCGGTCAGCCCCCGTGTATCCGTATGAAGCGGTGCGTCAATATGTGTGCCGTTGTGCAGGCAAAAGGACATATCGGTGATATTATAGGAGGGTTCCGCCTCTGTGATTTCGGAAACCCGCCTCAGTTTTGGTGCACTGTCACCGGGATAGATGCGGCAGCCTGGGTAGGATTGGGAGATATCAATAATCTGCATACCGGCTCCTTCTTTTGCACTGTACGGTATACGGCTTTTTTCGCAGATGCCATGATGAGGCCGGCATTGCTGCTTTCCGTGTCAGTGAATGTCCTCCAGACGGTAGGGCGTCTGCTGATAGACAAAGTAATTCAGCCAATTTGAAAACAGAAGATGCGCGTGTCCCCTCCAGATATTATAAGGCCGTTTGCCCGGATCGTTGTTCGGAAAATAATTGACGGGGAGATCAGGATTCAGCCCCTTATCCAAGTCGCGGAAATATTCGTTTGCCAGTGTGTCAAAATCATATTCCGCGTGACCGGTTATGAAAAACATGCGCCTGTCACGCGCGGCAATAATATAGGGGCCCGCTTCCTCCGATTCCGCCAGAAGCTCAAGGGACGGGTGCTCCAAGATTTCGTCGCGGGATGAGCCGGTGTACCTTGAATGCGGCGCATAAAAATACTCGTCAAACCCCCGCAGAATGGGGTGGCGCTGATTTAAAGCGGTGTGACGGTAGACGCCGGACAGCTTTTTTTCAAGCGGCCGTTTCTGAACGCCGTAATGATAAAACAGCCCGGCCTGCGCTGCCCAGCAGATGTGAAAGGTGGAAAATACATGTGTTTTTGACCATTCCATGACCTGGCACAATTCCGGCCAGTAGTCGATTTCCGCAAAATCCAGATTTTCCACCGGCGCTCCTGTGATGATCAGCCCGTCATATTTTTCATCCTGTATATCGGAAAAGCTCATATAGAATGCCGTCATATGGGAAAGGGGCGTGTGTTTTGACACATGTGTTTCCGTTTGCAGAAGCGTCAGCTCTACCTGCAGGGAACTGTTGGAAAGCAGCCGGATAAGCTGCGTTTCCGTTGAAATTTTTGTCGGCATCAGATTTAGAACGGCAATTTTCAGAGGACGGATGTCCTGATGGAGGGCTCGGAATTCGTTCATAACAAATATGTTTTCCTGTTCGAGAATGCTGTTGGCCGGAAGTCCCTCGGGAATTTTAATAGGCATACTGGGCCTCCTTGCTGTTAATAATGAAGAGATGCATGAAATAAGGGTTCCGTTTTTGAAGTGCCGGAGAATATGGGAAACGCCTCCGCTGCCTGTTGAAACAGCAGCGGGGCGTTTTTCTGTGGTTGATTTCGGAACCGCCGGTTTTGCCGTTCGGAGACGGTATAGGAGGATCTGTTTCAAATTTTCGGCTGCTGCGTTCTGCCGG
>CAKTAA010000005.1 GCA_934526185.1 uncultured Eubacteriales bacterium
GGAGTATCCGGCAGGAGAAGATTTCGGGTGACAATATCTACCGCCTGCTACTGGCGTTCGATCAGGTCTATGAAGCCGCCTCCGAGGTGGAGCGGAAGGAGTTCATGCGGGCATTCATTGAACGGATCGAGTTATTTCCGGAAAAGCAGCCGGACGGCAACTGGATCAGGAAGATTATCTTCAATTTCCCCGTTCCTGTGAATGGGGCGGAAGTGAAAGAATTGCCCTTGGAAAATGAAACAATGGTCGAGTGCGTAGTATTGCTGTCAAAAGTACAGGATTGAATACTGAAAAAGGCTCTACAAAATATCGTGTAATTCAAGATAGGTTGTTTATGTCTGACTATGACAGATATTTACTTGAACTGGAAAAGAAAGTGACAGAAAAATAAGCGGAAAATTGAATTTTAAAAGGAGTGTTTATTATGTGGAATGAACTATATAATGCGGCAGTTAAGGTGCAAAACAACCGAACGATATCTCCTTTTATAGATGCAGGTGGAGTTGCGGCTGCTATTCTTACAAAACAGGGAAATATTTATGTTGGTGTTTGCATTGATACAGCGTCAACTCTTGGAATGTGCGCAGAAAGAAATGCCATTGCTAATATGATTACAAATGGTGAGAGCCAGATTGATAAAGTTGTAGCGGTAATGCCGGATGGCAAGGTTGGTTCTCCTTGTGGTGCTTGTCGGGAATATATGATGCAGTTAGATAAAAATAGTGGGGATATTGAAATTCTTCTTGACCTTGAAACACAAAAGACTGTAAGACTCAAAGAGTTAATTCCGGATTGGTGGGGAGACGATAGGTTTTCTGAGTAAAAACGAAATGTAAAATTTTGATTTATCGACCTATCCCATAAACGCCAGAGATACGAAAAAAGCTGTGGATATGTTCCCTCGCTCGTAAAAATAGCAAAGACATTCAGCCTATCGTATCGAGCCATGTGGAGACGGTATGCCTTTTATCCAAACATCAAACCAAGCAGCATATGCAGAACTGTTGCCAATCGGTGAGCTCGAACATATCTGAAAATGTTCACAGAGTACACACCATTAGACTAAACCTGAGCCGCGACTGATTTCCGAATTGAATAGAATTTTCGGCTTTCCTTTTATTGGATATTTCCATGCTTCCTATGTTCATCTAAGTTTTAAATGATATAAAACAAATATCTCTCTCGCCATTCACGCATAGCGTTGAAAAATCTTTACATTGGCGTGATATAATTTGATTTCCAAGGGGGTTTATATGAAGCTGCTTTATGCTGAGGATGAACGGTCGCTTTCCGAGGCAGTAGTGGATATCCTTACTTTTCACAAATATATTGTTGATGCCGTATATAATGGCGGGGATGCTTACGATTATGCCATGTCCGGCGATTATGACGGGATCATTCTGGATATTATGCTGCCGAAACGGGACGGACTCGAGGTTCTCTCCGCTCTGCGGAAAAACGGCTGCAAAACGCCAATCTTACTTCTTACGGCAAAGACGCAGGTTGATGATCGCATCCGAGGGCTGGACGCCGGAGCGGACGATTATCTGCCAAAGCCCTTTGATATGGGCGAGCTGCTGGCCCGTGTCCGTTCTATGCTGCGCAGGCGGGAGGAGTTTCATCCTGACTTGCTTTCGTTTGGGGATCTGACGCTGAACCTCCAATCCGGCACACTGTGCTGCAAGGATACCGAATTTGTACTTCCCAGGCAAGAATACCGACTGATGGAGCAGTTATTGGCAAATCAAAATATTTTTCTTTCCTCTGAGGACTTGCTGGTCAAGGCATGGGGCTACGATGCGGAAACAGATATTAACAGCGTGTGGCTCTATATTTCCTACCTTCGCAAAAGGCTTACCGCTATGAATTCGTCGGTAGAGATCGTGTCAAAGCGCAATATCGGCTATCGTTTGGAGATGCCCCTATGAAGAAAACACTACGAAAGAAATTCATTCTCTTTGCCATGTCTGCTGTGACCATCCTGCTGGGGGTGCTGATCGGGGCGATCAACGGATTCAGCTGGATCATTCTGGATAGGCAATCAGACGATGTATTACACACTCTTGCGGGCGGGGGTGAGAAATTCTTACAGATGGATCACCATGATCGCGGCCCATTTATGCCATCAATGAACATGGATACCATAAAATCAGCCCGTTTTTTTATGGTACGCACCGATCAAAACGGCAACGTATTGGATGTCAATATCGACCAGATTTCCTCTGTCAGCACAGAGCAGGCAGCCCAATATGCCCGGCAAATCACGGATGCTGCCGGAAAGATCGACGACTACAAATATGAAGTAATGCAGCGCGGAGCAGACCGTCTGATCTTTTTTATGGATACATCCAGTCAGTTGGGGACATTTGTGATGGTACTCAGCATTTCCTCTGCCATCGCTTTTGTTTGCTGGCTCCTGATTCTACTGTTTGTAATTCTGCTTTCCGGGCGGGTGGTGCGCCCCATCCTTGCAGGCATGGAAAAGCAAAAGCAATTTATCACCAATGCCGGGCACGAATTGAAAACGCCGCTTACCATTATTCAGTCCAACAACGATGCCTCCGCTCTGATTCACGGGGAAACCAAATACAGCAAGAACATCCGACTTCAGACACAACGCTTGAATGTGCTGATGACAAATCTTCTGACACTTGCCAAGCTGGACGAGGAAGTAAAGCTGCCTACGAAAACTGTGGACATCAGCGAATTGATTTGCGGGATGCTGGCAGTCTACGAAGATACCATGGCGCAGAAGCAAATTGCCCTGTCCGTAAAAATTCAGCCCGGTGTTTTCATGCAGGTTCACAAAGATACTTTTTCCCAAATGATCTCCATCTTGCTTGACAATGCGGTAAAGTACACCCCGGATGGCGGGATGATTCGGTTTTCCGTGACGGATGAGGGCGGGCAGATTGAAATAGCAGAAGAAAATACCTGCGAAATGCCCTGCAATTCTGACGCCGAACGACTCTTTGAGCGGTTTTACCGGGGTGACAGTGCCAGAACCCAAAGCAATCCGTCCTCCGGGTATGGGATCGGCCTTTCCGCTGCTCGTGCCATTGCGGAAACCTTTGGCGGTAAGCTGGCAGCAGAATATACAGATGGCAGAAAAATCCGATTTGCCGCCCGCTTTCCACGTCATTTCACATAATGTTCACAAACCTTCCCGCAAGCATTCACAAGCGGGAAGGTTTTTCTAATGTCGGTCATAGGTTCGTTTCTTATAATGAGCGCATAGAAAGGAGGCATGCTACTTGCAATTCAGGCATGAAGTAAAGCATGAGTTAAGCAATCTGGATATACTGATTTTGCGGCAAAGGCTTAAAGCGGTGATGATGCCGGACAGTCATGCCAAAAACGGAAAATATGATATTCGCAGTCTGTATTTTGACAATCTGGATGACAAAGCCCTGCGGGAAAAGCTGGATGGGGTGCTCATCCGGGAAAAATATCGAATCCGTCTGTATAACCATGACACTTCTGTCATTCATCTGGAGCGAAAGTTTAAGCGCGGCGGGCTGGGCTATAAGGATTCCGCTCTGCTCACCCCGGATCAGGCACAGCAAATCGCCAATGGGGACATTCGCTGGATGGCAGAAAGCACTGACGAAGTGATCCTGGGGTGTTATTCCCGGATTCGTAATGAAGGTTTGGCTGCAAAGGTAATTGTGGATTACACCCGGGAACCATTTGTATTCGGCCCCGGCAATGTCCGTGTGACGCTGGATTACAATATCCGCACCGCTCTGCGTTGTACCGATTTTTTAAATCCCCATTGCACCACCGTTCCCGTTCCCAATTCTCCCTGTGTTCTGGAAGTGAAATGGTCCGGCTACCTGCCCGATGTCATTCGTGATATGGTGCAGCTTGGGGACAGGCACAGTACCGCATATTCCAAATATGCTGCCAGTCGAATGTATGATTAAAAATTAAATATAAGGAGAAACCCAACTATGACTTTTAGCGATATCTTTAAATCCAGTTTTCTGGAAAATGTATCCTCCGTCAGTGTCTTTGACATGATTCTGACCATCGTTCTATCTTTTGGCATTGGTCTGTTCATTTTTCTTGTTTATAAGAAAACTTATCGGGGCGTGATGTATTCCGCTGGCTTCGGTACCACCTTGATTGCTTTGACTATGATTACGGCAACTGTCATCCTTGCCGTAACTTCCAATGTTGTCCTGTCCCTCGGCATGGTGGGCGCTCTGTCCATTGTCCGTTTCCGTACTGCTATCAAGGACCCGCTGGACATTGCGTTTCTGTTCTGGGCCATCGGCGCAGGTATTATTCTGGCGGCAGGCATGATCCCGCTTGCTATCATCGGCAGTGTCTGCATCGGTATCATTCTGCTGGTATTCGTTAATAAAACCTCCAATACCCATCCTTACATGGTGGTGCTGAGCTGTACCGATCATGATGTGGAAGTAAAGGCAAAGGAATTTCTCGCCAAAAATGTGACAAGAACGACGATCAAGAGCAAATCCGCTGTCAAGGGCGCCATCGAGCTGAACATCGAAGTTCGATTGAAGGATGATAATACCGATTTTATCAATAACCTCTCTGAAATGTCCGGTGTCAAAAGTGCGGTGATTGTCTCTTACAACGGTGATTATATGGGGTGAATTATGTCAGGAAGCAAACATTTTGATCGAATTGCGTGGAGCGTCACTGCATTGATGCTGGTTCTGACCATACTATTTATGAATGGTGGTGTTTTCGGCATCGAAGCAATGACGCGCACCATGGGATACGAAAACAGATTATTTGACAATACAAAGGTTCATACCGTTGATATTGTCATGAACGACTGGGATGAATTTATCGCCAATGCCGCCAGTGAAGAGTACTATACAGCCAATGTGCTGATCGATGGTGAAGCCTATAAGAATGTAGGAATTCGGGCAAAGGGAAATACCTCGTTGTCTACGGTGGCTTCCCTCGGCAGCGAACGCTACAGCTTCAAAATCGAGTTTGATCACTATGACAGCACCAAATCCTATTATGGGCTGGATAAGCTGAGCCTGAACAATCTGATTCAGGATTCTACCATGATGAAGGATTATCTGACCTACACCATGATGAATGAATTCGGTGTGAGCTCCTCTTTGTGCAGCTATGTCTATATCACTGTCAACGGCGAGGACTGGGGACTGTATCTGGCTGTAGAGGGTGTGGAGGAATCGTTCATGGAGCGTAATTATGGCTCCGATTACGGCGAGCTTTACAAGCCTGACAGCATGAGCTTTGGCGGCGGCCGCGGCAACGGCATGGATTTCGATATGAACGATTTCGCCTTTGATTTCGGTGGAAATAATGCAGATTCTTCCAAACCGAGCGATACAGCCGGCGAACTGGATCCGTCCGCTATGAATGGAAGCGCTGAGAAGCCCAATATGCCTTCTTTCGGAAGTGTTGAAGCGCCGGACGGCTTTGATACATCTGATATTCCTGAAGATTTTGACCCGTCTACGATGTTCGGCGGCGGTGATGGTGAAAATGGCGGTTTCAGCTTTGGCGGCGGAGGAGGAATGGGTTCTTCGGATGTAAAGCTGCAATATATTGACGATGAACTTGACAGCTACTCCAATATATGGAACAATGCCAAAACTGATATTACCGAAGCCGATCAAAATCGATTGATTGATTCTTTGAAAAAGCTGTCCGGCAATGAGAAAATTGAATCTGTTGTGGATATTGAACAGGTGATTCGTTATTTTGTGGTCCACAACTATGTCTGCAATGACGACAGCTATACCGGCATGATGGTTCACAACTATTATCTTTATGAAAAGGATGGCCGGCTTGCCATGATCCCGTGGGACTATAACCTCGCTTTTGGCACGTTCAGCGGCGGAAACGCAACGAGTACGGTCAACACCCCGATCGATACCCCGGTATCCGGCGGTTCTTCTGACAGGCCGATGCTGAATTGGATCTTTGAGAATGAAGAATACACAGCATTGTATCATCAATATTTTGCTGAATTTTTAAGCAGTGTTGATATTCAGGGCGTTATCGACAATGCCTACAACCTGATCAAATCCTATGTTGAAAAAGATCCCACGGCTTTTTACAATTATGAGGAATTTGAACTGGGCGTGGAGACACTCCGCCAGTTTTGCAGCTTGCGCAGCGAAAGCATTTCTATGCAGCTTGAAAACGGAAAAACTGCCGAAATCATGAGTTATGTAGATGCCTCTGAGATTACGCTATCCGACATGGGTTCTATGGGCGGCTTTGGCGGCGATATGCCGAATATGAGTGGCAATCGTGGAAACGTCGGCGATACGGAATCGAAAGAAGCTGCTATTCCGCAAATACCCAGCAGTTCAGACAAATCCGGTTTGAATGAAGAAGGAACTTCCGTCACTGTATCCGGAGGAACATTCCAAAATTTGTCCGGCAGTATGCCTTCTAATATACCCGAAGGGTTTACAGGAGGAATGCCCGAGGGATTCGATCCTTCGCAAATACCGGAGGGCTTCGATCCTTCGCAGATACCGGGGGATGTCAGCGGAGGTTTTCCCGGACAATCGTCCGAAGGAACAGAAACAGCACCATCTGCAGATTCCGAAAACTCCGACAGCATGGATTCGCCGGAAAGCAGCAACCGTCCTTCACGAAATGATATACAGATGTCCGGTGGGGATTTCAATAGGAACGGGATGGGAACTTCCGCTTCAAACAGCAGCGGATGGGTATGGATCGCTGTTTCTGTATTGATTCTTGGTGCAGGACTGATTATCGCAAAATTATATAAGCATTGAGTGAGGCAATCCTAAGACAATTATGCTCACAGAATTCCCGGCTCCCCCTGTCTATCGGCTCATCGTTTGTCATTCTGACTGTTCTGCTTACGCTTGGCGTCATATTGACCAAGGTGTGTAAACGCTATAGCTGCCTGTGTATCCACCCGTGCCATGAAGCCGTAGTATACGGAGGCAGGATTCAAATGACACGGTTCAAGTAGCTTCCAAGATTTATAAGACGGCGGACTTTGGTCATAACGGTGAAGAAGCGACTGTTGCGTTCAGTACCGCCCTGTTTGCTATTGCAGCATGGGCGGCGCTGGCATGGATTTGGTATTTCCACATTGGAAAGCCATACCCTGATTGCCGGACTATCCGGTACGGCAATCGCCATGCATGACGGATTCTGTAAAACATTGTTCGGATCCGTATAAAAAAATAGGGAAGAGAACAAATTATCGGTAAAAATAATGTAAAATGCAGAAATTACTACGTTACATTGTAAAATATCTGTAATTGACTGTTGACAAAAATCCAAAGCTGTGCTAAGATAAACTTAGACAATTTGTACAGGTGAAAGGCGCGCCTCTTTAGGGGAAACCTGTACGGAAAATAAAATTCGTTATATATATCAAGGGTATATATAAAAAATTTTTAGGAGGAAAAAACCATGAAAAAAATTTTATCAGTGGTATTGCTTATCAGCATGCTGCTCGGCATGTGGATTATGCCGGCTGCTGCGGCTGAGGGCGACAGTGCCTCTGGTACAGAAGCAGCAGGTCTGACGCCGACCTATTATGTTGATGCAAACTCCGATAAGGAGGTCATTGACAAGTTTATCGCTGGAGGAGAGGCCAACTATGAAATAGAGGACGACGGCTATCTTTATATAAAGTCGGCTGCGGTAACCTCTGCTCCGGGCGGTCAGGCAATATTATTTGATGCCCCCCTTATTATGACGGCTGAAATCAACAGTATGCCGGTAACCAAAGAGGGAGCAAATGTGCAGCTTTGGCTGAACCTTAAAAATAGTTTGACACACAATTTCCGGTATTATCCGCTTGAGCAGAAGTTCACGCTTGTAGGTCCGAGCGGAGAAATTCAGTCTGTGGAAACTGACTGGGCAACAGGCGAAAATGCAGAATGGCATCGGCTCACGATGTCTGTGGAAGCTGACGGAACCATTACCTGCTACGCTGACGACGTGGCTGTTATAACATATCAGATTCCGAATTTTGATGCTTCTCTGCAGACGGGTCTTGTTCCGATTCTTTGGAAGGACGGCGGATTTGAGCTCTTTATGAAGAGCTTTGCCGTATATGAATTGGATCAGGCTCTGGGTTCGCATCCGGAGGTATATTTCAATCTGAATACAGAGAGCGAAGTTACGGAAGGGTTTTTAACGAACTTTTTCGGCGGCGCTGCGGACGTCTATGAGCTTCAGGATGACGGAACGATCTACATGAAGAGCGGAGCTGTTGCACCGGGCCCGACAACCGGCGCTGCTGCTCAGGACTTTTTCGTGAAAGGCGACTTTGTGACAGAGCTCAGCCTGAAAATGGTAGGAACCAGCTATAAGGAAGATGCATACAGAAGTATTTGGATACCTACCTCAATGGGTAACAAAACCCTGCAGGTCAACCCGGGCAAGGGAACAGTGACTTACGGAACATGGAACGGTGAAGCCGAATTCACAAAAGAAGTGGATTGGGCGACCGGTGAAAACGCTGAGTGGCATACGCTTGCGATGGAGGTGCTGCCTTCCGCAGGAAAGATCAATAGCTATATTGACGGCGAATTGGTGTACACAGCTACATACGAGGCTTTCACAGCTGCCAAAGCGGAAGAAGGCTTCCAGCCGCTGCTGTTTGGTAACTGCGAGACTTTGATGCAGAGCTGCGTCGTTGCCAACAGCGCTTATCTAAATCAGGCGAAATATCTCTTCAACCTGAACGCAGAGAGCGAAGTTACGGAAGGGTTTTTAACGAACTTTTTCGGCGGCGCTGCGGACGTCTATGAGCTTCAGGATGACGGAACGATCTACATGAAGAGCGGAGCTGTTGCACCGGGCCCGACAACCGGCGCTGCTGCTCAGGACTTTTTCGTGAAAGGCGACTTTGTGACAGAGCTCAGCCTGAAAATGGTAGGAACCAGCTATAAGGAAGATGCATACAGAAGTATTTGGATACCTACCTCAATGGGTAACAAAACCCTGCAGGTCAACCCGGGCAAGGGAACAGTGACTTACGGAACATGGAACGGTGAAGCCGAATTCACAAAAGAAGTGGATTGGGCGACCGGTGAAAACGCTGAGTGGCATACGCTTGCGATGGAGGTGCTGCCTTCCGCAGGAAAGATCAATAGCTATATTGACGGCGAATTGGTGTACACAGCTACATACGAGGCTTTCGCAGCTGCCAAAGCGGAAGGCTTCCAGCCGCTGCTGTTTGGTAACTGCGAGACTTTGATGCAGTACTGCGCCGTTATTACCGGTGCGTATATGCCGGGATATGCCGTAGGACACGATGAAACACAGAGCATTTTGACTCTTAAGGCAGCTACTTGCACAGAAACAGGAACAGAACTCGTTCGCTGCACAGGCTGTGGTACGCTTGCGGCTGCGGAAGTTGCCGCTGCCGGCCATACATCTTCCGATTGGATCGTAGACAAAGCAGCTACCTGCACAGAAAAAGGATCTCAGCACAAGGAATGCACGGTTTGCGGCGAGACGCTGGAGACCGGTGAAATTGATATAATTGCGCACACGCCTTCCGACTGGATCGTAGACAAAGCAGCGACCGAGGAGGAAGATGGTTCTCAGCATAAGGAGTGCACAGTCTGCAAAACGGTTTTGGAGACGGAAGCGATTCCGAAGCTCCAATCGTCAAAGCCTCCTTTCACAGATGTGGCTGAGGATGCATGGTACTATGAATATGTCGCATATGTTTACAAAAACAATCTGTTCCTCGGAACATCTGATACAACATTTGAGCCTGATACCGTAATGACTCGCGCGATGTTTGTCAGACTGCTGGCAAATTACGAGGGCGTTGATTTCACGCAGTATGAGGACGCTGAGCTGCCGTTCACGGATGTGGATATGGACGAGTGGTACGGAACAGCAGTTGCTTGGGCATACGAAAACGAGGTTGTTCTGGGTACCTCTGATACAACCTTCAACCCCGGCGACGAGATTACGCGTGAGCAGATGTGCCTCATGCTGGTCAATTACATGAATTACAAGGAAATCACTTTGGAGGGTTCCGATAAAGAGGTTTCGTTCACTGACGCTGACAAGATCGCCGACTGGGCGAAAGATGCTGTAGAGCTTTGCGCTGCTGCAGGTATCGTTCAAGGCCCTGGCGACGGAAGCTTCAATCCTCAGGGAACGGCTTCCAGAGCAGAAGTTGCTACACTGATTACAAACTTCTGCAACGCGCTTGCAGATCAGCCGGAAGAATAAATTGATCGCATAGAATTGTATCACAATACAAATCTGTACGGAAATTGCATACACAGCGGGCGCCGGAAAAGTATTTCTGCTTTTCCGGCGCCCTATTTGTACAGTCAGGAGTCTTTCGCCTAAAGAAAATAAAATTGCTTTGATGAAACCAACGGTTGGACAACTTCAACGGATATTTCCTTGCGTGTTGGGTGGGAGCCGGATATAATAGAAGCATGAAGGCCTTCAAAATTAACATGCGAAAGGAAAAATGATATGAATCAATCTGTTTCAGCGAAAATCAGCGAGTGCCGAAAGGCCCGCGCTTTAACGCAGGAAAAACTGGGGGAGATGCTCGGCGTCAGCAGTCAAGCTGTCTCAAAATGGGAAAACGGCGACAGCCTGCCGGATATTTTGCTGCTGCCCAAGCTTTGTGACATTCTCGGAATTTCGCTTGACGCACTGCTTGAGGTACCGCTGACGATAAAAAATAAAAATATTGTGAAGGATTTTTGCCTTTATGCCGCGGAGAAAGGCAAAAGTGCCGCTCTGCTTGATGCTTTCTCCCGAATGTTCAATGATGCCGGAAACCCGGTCGATGCAGGTTATGTGGATTTCGGGCCCGACTGTCTAACGATTTTTGATACCATGGGGATGGGATTTGCCGTCGGCGGCGTCGCATATAGGAAGGCCTGTCTGAACAGCGATACGGAAGATATCCTGTATATCCTGCGCATCCTGTGCGACGAAACTTTGTTGTCCGTTTTGCGGCTTATATCGATGGATAAAGCAGTCACAAGAGAAGAAATTGCACAGGAGACTGGACTTGAAGAGCCGGCGATAAATCAGATTTTGACAGGATTATTTAAGAGAGGCATAATCGTGTGTGAAAAAGACAGCAGCGGCAAGCGCGGCTATCTTCAGGGAGACGGTATGGCGGGAATCTATATGATACTGGCCGGGTGTCAGGTTCTCAGCGGAAACGGCGCGAGCAATGGGTACAAAAGATTCACACGGAGGTATACTGAGCGCTGACAGAAAAGGCAGACAGCCCGCAGACTTCATTGAATCTGCGGGCTGTCTTTTCTCTTAGTTTGAAAAAGCGAGGTGGTGTAAAATATATCAGCGGTATGCCATTTTTCACAGCAGAATACGGATAGAAAAGCCGAAAATTTCAACTGTCGCTCTGCACGCTGCGGATGACGCCGCACGCTATCTTCTGACCGGAGTTGCCGGAAGGCTGTGTGTGAAAATCATCCAGATTCCGATGAAGTACCACTGTCTTTCCGATGACATCGCGCAGCGAAAAGCGATTGCTTAAAAAAACGGAAAACGCATAACCATTATTGCCGAAGAGCGGCGGAAGATCGCCCGCGTGATAGGGATGCGGGCATCCAGTCGGATTCCAGTGCATGCCCGTATCGGCGAACAGATCCTCGGCGTTGCCTGTACAAGAGCCTCCCTCGTGTATATGAAAGGCAAATATGCTGTCCTGACAGGAGTTTGGATCGCCTTTCGGCAAGCCGCCGATATCGGCCATTATCAAAACGCCGTACCGGCTCTCGTAAAATGTAACCGTTCCGATAATTGAGGGATACTCCGCGCTACCTTTTACGGAGGCGAATGCCTGCGGCGGCTGCCGTATAATGGAAAGAAAATATTTGGTCTGACCGGAAGCGATATATTTCATGCTGAATACCTGCCCTTGCCCTGCAAAGGTTCCTTTCCTTGAATGGTAAAGCTGTCGGAGGGACGGCGCAAATTTGCCGTGTACCGCGGATGAAAAAAGCATGCCGAGCACACTAGAAAAATCCGACAGCGTTTTTATACGCTATCGGATTTTATGCGGAAAGCTTCGAATTTATGAATTGCGTTCGGTTTCAAACACAAGGCGCTGTCCATCCGTTACCGCACGAATGGTACCGCCGAGATCGGTTCGGTAGACAGCAGTATTTATGGCCTCCAGCTTTTTCAGCGTTTCGCTGTGGGGGTGGCCGTAGCTGTTTCCGCTGCCGCAGCTAATGATGCCGTAAAGAGGTCTGACCGTTTCGAGAAAGCCTTGCGACGTCGAGGTGGAGGAGCCGTGATGCCCAAGCTTCAGCACATCGGCCCACAGATCCGCCTCGGTATATTTGTCAAGGATTTCCTCCTCAACCTCCTTTTCGGCATCACCCATGAATAGGAACGCCCGATCTCCGTACACCAGGCGTATGACGACACTGTAGTTATTTGCATTGCCGTAGGCGGCGCTGTTTGGCGCCAGAATCTGAAACTCTGCCTCTCCGACGGAATAGACATCGCCCGAAACCGCCTCTTTGACGGTGAGCTGTTTTTCATCTATAGCTGTCAGCAGGCGTTCGTATGTTGCCGTACCGGTTTCAGCGTACGGCATGATAATGTTCTCTATGTCATAGCTCTGAACAATTTTGTCGCCCCCGCCGATATGATCCTCATGCGGATGCGTAAAGATAACATATTGGAAGTCGTCTGTCTTCTGTTTTTTCAGATAGGCCTCCAAAGCTTCTTCTGATGCATTCGGGCCTGCATCGATCAGCATCGCTTCGCCGGTCGAAAGTGTGATGAGAATACTGTCGCCCTGTCCTACATCGATATAGTGAACCGTGAGAAAGGAATCAAAATCCGCGCCGGTCTGTATCCCGTCTAAATACGCATGAAAAGCCAGCGCTAAAACCGCAATGCCGGCCAGAACAGCGCCGACCAGGCGGCCTTTGCGCGTGCCGAGCACTCTCTTGATTTTTGCCATCTTTTTTATAGCCAAGAAACCTGAAGAACAGCAGGCTGAAATCGCTGCTGACAGCTTCAAGTCAGTTTGCCTATTTACCGACCTTTCCGTAAAGGATAACATCCGAAAACGAAATCCTCAGCCGCCCATTGCCGTTTTTTCGGAACAGCGCTGAGCTCGGGAGCTCAATTATAACCGTATCGGATGGAAGAGCTTTTCCTCAAAAAAGCATAAAAACCGCCCGAATAAAAAGGAGTTGGCGGAGATGCCGGTCTCTCTTGAAACATTCTGCAAAGTGAGAATCTGAATTCTTTCGCTGCTCAGTCCTCTGCTGCTGCCTTTTGGGTTACAATGGCGCGTATGGTTTCCGGCGGAAACTTTGCCTCTCTTTGATAGGTATACAGACCGTTTTGCTCCTGCTCCACATCTGTGAGCTGTGTGTAGCAGAAGCCGCACATTCTCGGATGCTCGAGCAGACAGGTTGTCAGACCTCGGAAACGCTCCAAAAAAGCCTCCTCAGATTCGGGCACCGTCCCGTATCCCCATGCGTTTTTGACGTCGGGTGACAGATTCCAGCTTGTTCCCCCGTATTCGCTCATGAAGCAAAGCTCGGCGGAATCGACATCTCCCAGATAAAAGGGTTCCGTGAGCGGTTTGTCCTCCTTCAGAGGCTCCAGCCGCCTGGCTACGATTTCGGGATTCTGCTCATAATCGTGGCCGTCCACAATGTCTGTGATGACATGGTGCCAGCCGCTGCAGTCGATGACCGGCCTCATTTTGTCAAAGGCTTTTGTCATACGGTAAATGGTGCGTATCAGAACGGGATCCTGTCCGCTTGAGGTTTCGTTAAAGGGACACCAGCCGATGACGGCCGGATGGTTATAATCCCGCTGGAGAACCTCAAGCCACTCGGAGGCATAAGCGCGCACTGCCGTGTGCCTGCTCACATCCAGGCCCCAGTTGCCCATTTCATCCCAGACCATATAGCCGTAAAGATCGCAGTAATAAAGGAATCTCGGTTCGAATATCTTCTGATGCAGGCGTGCGCCGTTGAAGCCCATGGCCATGGATAGCTCGATGTCGCGCTTGAGATTGTCGTCCGATGCGGCGGTATATATACCGTCCGGATAGAAGCCCTGATCCAGCACAAGCCGCTGGAAAACGCTTTTGTAATTGAGATAAAACTTTTTGTCATAGAAGGTGACGGAGCGCATACCGAAATAGCTTTCCGCGCAATCGTCGCCGAGGCTCAGCTTCAGGGAATACAGATTCGGGGCGCTGATGTCCCAAAGCCGGAGATCACTCAGCTTCAGAGCAAGCATGGCAAGGCCGCCGCGAACGACGGCTGCTGCCTCTCCTGCGGGATTTCCGTCAAAAAAGGCTTCGGCAGAAAGCGTCATGCCGTTTGCGCATTCGCATTCCGCCTCGATATAAAGCGTAGCTGTGTCGATGTCCGGCGTATATTTTACCTCTCTGATGTATGCGTCCGGCACATGCTCTAGCCATACGGTCTGCCAGATGCCTGTGGTACGGGTATACATACAGCCGTGGGAGGCATACTGCGCGGACTGTTTGCCCGCTGGCTGATCGGCGGAGCGGACGTCATCCCTTGCGCAGATAACAACAGCATTCAGTGTGCCGAGATATTTTGTGATATCAACGGATATCGGCGTGTAGCCGCCGATGTGCGTACCGGCGCTTTTTCCGTTTATCCAGATCTCCGTCTCATAATCGCAGGCGCCGATGTGCAGAATAGTTTTTCCCTGCTTCCAGGATTCGGGAAGCTCAAATGTTTTCTTATACCACACGGCATTCATGAAATCCGTGCAGCCGATTCCGGACAGAACGCTTTCGGGGCAGAAGGGGACGCAGATACTTTGTGAAAAGATTTTTTTCTCAAGCAGTCCCCGTTCTCTGCCGGTCATTGAGGGATCCATTTCAAAACCCCACATTCCGTTCAGATTGATCCATTCCTTGCGTACAAATTGCGGCCGGGGATATTCAGGACGCGGCTGTATTACAGGCATAGGGGATACCTCCTCATTCATTCCGGCTGTTCTGCAGCCGAATTTTTTCAATTATAACTGACCTGTAAAGTTTTGTCAAGCAATATGCTGTATGGAAGAATTAAAATAATTGCATGGTGAAACGGCTTCGTATAACTTAGGCAAGATATACATCTGCCTCCTTGGCGGAAGTTTTGCCTCCCTCGGCGGCAGGTTCCATTCCTCTATTAGCGTGGAGCCGTTCCCCCGCTGAATGTCTTGCCGCGCCTCCATGACGGGCAAGCCCCTTGTTGAAAAGGGGCGGGGAATTCAAATCAAGGGCATGGTTCTGAAAGCCATGCCCCTGAACATTTTATTTTCGGTTACAGGCAGTCCGGCCGTTCTTACATGTCAAATGGCATGCCGCCGTCTCTGGGATTTTTGCAAAAGGCACATTTATAAAACAATTGTCCGGTACGGGAACCGGCGCGCCTTTGCCGGCGTTTATACTATCACGCGTACCTCGTGCGTTTTTCCGTCCCTGGGGTTGGGAATCCATCCGTCGCAGCGGCTGCCGTCAAAGTAATATTCCGACTGTGCCGAGGGACGCTTGAAACCCTTTCCCTTTTCGACTGTGATATGGAAAGCAGTCTGATCGACGCGTACGGTATAGGCCGCGCTTTCCATCTCCGGCGGCAGAACGGGGGTGAGGCGTATGCCTCTGTCCGGCGCGTGCTGAATGCCCAAAAAGGAGAAGATGGTGAGCGAAAGCCAGCTTGCCGTGCCGGACAGCATGGGGCCAATATTTTCAAGCGTTTCACTGTTGTTGTACTGTGTACAGAAGCGGGGGTTGCCCTTGGTGATGAACGGTGAATTCATCGTCTGATAGGGGAAAACCTTGCTCAGCATCCAGAAGGCGAGCGACGCCAGCTCCTCTGCGAGCGCTTCGTCCTTTACCTCCTTGCAGGCCTTGAACATGGCGGCTGTCGACATCATGGCAGCGTGCTTAAAGACCGCACCGTTTTCGCGGTCGCCGGGGAAGTAGTGCTCCGTCGCCGTCGAGGTGGAAATTTTGTCGAGATCACACGGCGAGCATAGCTTCAGTCCTGCCTCTGTGACAAGATATTTTTTGATGATGCCGAGCATGACGGCAATCTGCTCCTCTGTCGCGACATCGGAAAGTACCGACCAGCTAAAGCTGTTGAGAAAATAGGAGCCGTCAATTTCGGGATCGGCGCTCAGCCGGTCGCCCTTTGCGCCTACATAGGTATATCCGCCCTCGCGTTCGCTGTTTATCATGGCTCTGGCAAAGAAATTTTCTTTCCAGCAGTGTGTCTGAATTTTTTCGTGGAGATCGCGGCTCATCTCTTTCAGCTCGGCGGCAGCTTTTTCTCTTCCGCTTGCTGCTGCAAGCTCACAAACTTCGTCCACCGCAATTTTCAGCAGGAATGCGTTCATTACGCTTTCGCAGAAGTGGCTTTCAAACGCGGTGCCGTATGGCTTGCCCGTTTTCTCGAGCTGTTCCAGATAGCGTCGCTCCTTCTCCGGGCCGTTGATACTGTCTGCATCCAGCTTCAGGCAGTCGTTCCAGTCGGCGTTGTCCAGCAGCGGCAGTCCGTGCTTGCCGACGGAAATCTTTCCACTGTACCGGATAGCGGCGAGCAGCGTCTCAAACAGGGGACGCGTCTCGTCGCAGCCCGCAATGGGCAGCTCTTCGTCGAGAAAGCCGTAATCGTCCGTAAGCGAAATGTAGCGGTAGACCGCCTGCGCAAGCCAGAGCTGATCATCCGAGCACTGGCCCGGCTCCTTTCCCTCCCAGAAGAAATTATGGTTGGCATATCCCATTTTGTATACATTTTTTGCCCATTGACTGATCATATCGCGGGCAAGTGCGCTGTTTCCCATTGCAGTCATGTAATACATAGAGGCATACATGTCCTGAATCTCACGGAAACCGATCTGACGGTGCGCCTTTTGCGTCCAGGCAAAGGAGCGCGAGACAAAGGACTGATAGTACACCTGGAACGGCAGATTGTTGTTGACGTATGCATCGAGGGAGAGATCCGAGGTGTGAAGCGAAATATACGAAGAATAGCGGCTGTAAAAATCTCTGACGGAACGCAAAGCTGCGTCGAGGGCGTCCGGTGCGCGGAAGGTCTCCAGAAGATGAAACAGCCTGCGGTCAAAGGACTGGGAAACGTCCTCGTTCTCATACACCATGCCCACGAATTCATCGATGTTTTTCGTTTCTCCGGTGGCCAGCATAAACGATTTGCCCATGGCAAAGAAGGAAGCGTTCTTTCTCGCCTGTGCGGACGGCAGGCGGAGGACGTGCTCCGGATGCTCAATGGTGCCGGAGCCGACAAATTCAGGATAATTTACGCAGAAAGAATCCATCGGATCGCCGTCGCATAGCAGGGCGGCAAAGCGCCTGTGAAAGCGGCGGTATCTCGGATAATCGTGCGGTGCAATGGCACATACGCGGCCGTCGCGCCCGACAAGGCCGCTCTCGTGGACGATGTTGACGTATACGATATCATTGGCCAGCGCGTCGGGTGGAAAAATTCCGAAAACGCCAGTCATAACGATGCGCAGTCTGCGCGGGCGGCCGCTCAGGTTTTCAACTTTTACACGCTGGACCTCCGTAGCCTGCGGCATATCGTCCATCTGCGGCAGAATGAAAATCGTTCTGGTGATTCTGAGGCCACACTCTGTTTCATATGTAATCACTGTGTGATTGGGCGCGTGCCGGCAGGCGGCGCTTTTCACATTTTCCTCAGTATTTGCGGAGTAGAAAATCTGGCGGTTGTCTTCGATAAGATAGAACTGCCGGTTTGCCGGTTCGCCGTTTTCGTCCTGATTGAGTACGCAGCGCGTAGCCAGCACCTGTTCGGCGGCGCTGGCGCGGAAGGATCCGCGGCCGAAGGCGTCGAGAGCGCTTTTCGGCGTTGTAAGCAGCGGATTTTCACAGCCTGTTCTGTTCCCGATCAGCAGGTTGATGTTAAAATGCGTGGCAATCTGCGGGCTTTTCAGGTCGATGATGTGTTCACCGTTTTCGTTTAAGGAGCCGGGACTTCTTTTGAGCCTGTTCCAGACATCGAAAATCACTTTTTTTACCGATTCCGGTATCGCCTGCTCTCCGTCCGCCGTAAAATGCCGGACGGATTTTCCCTCGAAACGGAAGAGATGGCTGACCTCTGCAAAGGAATCCAGATATTCCAAAAACGCGGAAGAGCCGGTGAGCGCCAGACAGACGGGCGCCCAAAAGGGCATGCCTGTGACACCAAAGGCACACTCACCGGTGCAGGACAGAAATTCCGCGTCGGTTTCACCCGAAAAGAGCTCGGGGGCGAAAAATGACTTCAGCTTGTCCGCAGCAGCAGCCTGCGGATCCCTTGCGTTTGTATACTGAAAGTACATGTTAGATAACTCCTCCTGGTTCTTTCACTTTTGAACGGCATCGGTCATCGACGGATGCCGTGTTTTGTAATTTTCTGCGGCACGCTCATAGAGCGACAGAATAAATGATACATTTTCATCAGAGCCGGCATGCAGCATAGAGGTGCGGACACCTTCATGGAGCGTGTGGATTTCATCTCTGGACAGGCCTCCAAGCCTGCGTATTGTCTGCGCCATCTCCTCCCCGTCGTGGAACAAGTGGCCGTTGATACCCTCGCGGATCTGCTGATCATTTTGCGGATCAAAGCGCAGAATCGCCGGCAGGCCCATGGACTGCGCTTCCAACATGGAGATGGACATCATTTCCGTTAAGGATGCGCTGATAAAGTAATCGCAACTTGCGAAATAGAGCGGAACCTCGGCATGCTCGATTTTTCCGGAGAACAGAATGCGGGATGCAAGACCGTAGGACTCTGCGAGCTTTTCCAAGGGCTTGCGTTCGGGACCTTCTCCCACGATCAGCAGCTTGTAGCGCGGATCCTTCTGAAAAAACAGGTTCCACTGCTCGATGAGGTAATCGACGGATTTTTCCTGCCCGAGCCTGCCCACGAAAACGCCGAGCAGATCAGTCGGCGCGACATTCCATTCCGCACGCTTGGCCGTGGTTTCCTCACTGCTGAAACGCTGCGGGTTGAAAGTATTGATGTCAATTGTATTGGGAATGATTTCCACTGTCTTATTCACCCGGCATTCCTCGAAAAATTTTACGGCCTTTTTCGAGGGACTTATGATAACGTCGGCGCGGTTTGCCAGAAAACGGATATACTTGTAGAAAGTCTGCTTTGCGACAGGCGTCATTTTTCCCTTGACCATATAATGAAAGTATTCGTCGTACATGGTGTGCAGTGTATAAACCAACGGCAGGCGGAGCTTGTGCGCGGCGTAAACGCCGAACAGAGAGACGCCGAATTCGTTGTGAATATGGATGATGTCGGGCTGAAAGGCGCGGAGCAGCTTCATGCGGTGACTGCTGAGCGGCGCGGCCAGTCCGTAGCCATATATTTTTTTCAGGGAAACTGCGGGGCACCACAGTATGCCGTCTCGGATACGGTGATGCTTCAAATCGGGATCCGCTGTGACGATGAGAACTTTATGTCCCTGGCGTATCAGGCTGTCACGCAGCATCGAAACGTGTGTGACAACGCCGTTGATAAACGGATGGTATACCTCGATAAACATGGCGATATTCATGACGGTATCCTTTCTTCCCAAATTGTTTAAAGGAACGCGAGTTCTGTATTTCACGAAATAACCTGCACATTCCTCAGAGCCTTAGGAATGGCTGCTGCTTTTGAACTTTCTTAGCTCCCGTGCATAAGAAACACGGCGGAAAGAAAGAGACTTAATCCAGACGCTCGGAGAGCTGTCTGCCGCCCAGAATGTGAAAATGCAGATGCTTTACTGTCTGACACGCGTCTTCCCCGCAGTTGGATATTACGCGGTAGCCGCCTGTCAAGCCGGCGGTCTTGGCTATTTCCGGCACTTTTTCAAAAATATGTGCGACACAGGCGCTGTTTGACGCATCGATTCTGTCCATGCTATCGATGTGGCTTTTCGGAATCACAACAATGTGAACGGGAGCCTGCGGGTTGATGTCGCGGAACGCGCAGATTTTATCATCCTCAAACACCTTTTGCGAGGGGATTTCTCCCTCGATGATTTTACAGAAAATACAGTCTTTCATTTGAAAATCGTTCCTTTCTCAAAGTTGAAAACGGCCGGCGGCCGATTGCTTGCACAAATGCCAGGGAAAGCAGACGCAAAAAGCCGGTACACAGCTTTTGAAACGGCTCCGGCGAAGAGGAGCTATGTCTCCCACTGACACTGCGTCAGCTCGCCGGCTTCACATAATCCGGCGAAATTTCTTTGCCGGAGCACCTCAAACACGCCGACAGCGACTGCGTTTGACAGGTTGAGACTTCTGAGATTCTGCCGCATGGGAATCCGCACACACGTTTCTGGATTGACAGCCAAAAGCTTCTCCGGCAGTCCCTTTGTCTCCTTTCCGAACACCAGAAAGACACGCTGCGGATAGGACACCGCCGTAAAACTGTGCTTTGCCTTTGTTGTGTAAAAAAACAGAGCCTCGTCCTTGTTTGCAGAAAGAAATTCCTCCAGATTTTCATAATACGTAATATCCAGCGCGTGCCAGTAATCCAGTCCGGCACGCTTGAGCTTCCGGTCGTCGATTTCAAAGCCCAGAGGCTTGACCAGGTGCAGGGAAGCGCCGACAGCGGCGCAGGTACGTGCGATGTTGCCTGTATTCTGCGGAATTTCCGGTTCGATAAGTGCAATATTGATATCCATGACGTCCTCTTTACTGTTTCCGTATTGCCGGAGCTTTATTCCCGAACGGCGAGCGGGAAACACGCGGCCTGTCCGTCAAAAAATGGCAGGCCGCGCTTCTGTTAAAATTCGGCATGCTCTGCCCGCTCTTATAGCGGAGGGCAGTACCAAAGCAAACCATACCGAAACCGGGCAAAGTACCTTACTTGAATATCGTGCGGCCGTCATGCCGCGGACGAAAATGTACCGCTGGCAGGAGCGTGTTCCGCCGGCATGGTTCTGCGAAACGGCGCAATCAGCCGCCGGGAGATGATTTTGTAAAACAGGGTGTATTTCCCGCGTGAAAGAAAGGGAATCCCGGCATCATGCGTGAAATGAGCTCTGACCTTTTGCTGTGCGGCTGAGCTGCCGCCGGAAAAGACTCAGTCCTCGTTTTCGTTTTCCTGGAAGCCGCAGCATTTTTTGTATTTCTTTCCGCTGCCGCAGGGACAGGGATCGTTGCGTCCGACCTTCTCAGCCGGCTTTTTTCGAACCGGCGTTTTTGCGACCGCCGGTCCTCCCGCGAATCCCTCGGTTGTAGGCTTCGCGACCTCCACGCGCTTGACCTCTTCCTCACGCGGCGCGGCGGACAGCAGCATACGAATGGTATCCTCGCGGATGGCTGCGGACATTTCGTCAAACATATCCGCGCTCTGCAGGCGGTACTCGGTAATCGGATTCCGCTGTGCGTAAGCCTGAAGTCCGATGCTGCCCTTCAGATCGTCCATGGCGTCCAGATGATCCATCCATTTCATGTCGACGTTTTTAAGTAGAACGACGCGTTCTACCTCGCGCATCTGCTCCGCGCCGAACAGCGCTTCTTTTTCCGCGTACAGCGACTCGGCGCGCTGCAGCAAATCGCGCTTCAGCTCCTCCCGCGTAAGTGCCGCAAGCGCTTCTCCGCTGAGCTTGAAATCGCTGTCATGGCACAGTGTTCCGTAAAAATAGGTGCGCAGGCCGTCCAGATTCCATTCCGCAGGGGTTTCTCCGACAGTGTAGCTGTCCACAGCCTGCTCCACGGTTTCCACAAGCATCGCATGGATTTTATCTTTGAGATCTGCGCCGTTGAGCACGTCTCTGCGCTGCTGATAGATGACCTGCCGCTGCTGGTTCATGACGTCGTCGTAGGTCAGCACGTTCTTTCTGCGGTTGAAGTTCTGGCTCTCCAGACGCTTCTGCGCGCCCTCGATAGAGTTGGACAGCGTTTTGGAATCGATTGGCTGATCCTCCTCCAAACCGAGCCGCTCCATCATGCCGAGCACGTTTTCCGGCAGGAACAGACGCATCAGATCGTCCTCAAGCGAGAGATAAAAGCGTGACTCTCCGGGGTCGCCCTGACGGCCGGAACGGCCGCGGAGCTGGTTGTCAATACGGCGGCTTTCGTGGCGCTCCGTTCCGATAATGAACAACCCGCCGAGCGCACAGATCTTCTCGGCCGACGGCCGGATTTCCTCTTTGTATTTTTTATACAGCTCGCGGAATACCTCCCGCGCCGCAAGCGCTTCTTCGCTGACGGAAACCGAGGAACCCGTCGCATCGGCGATGATTTCATCTTCGTAACCGAGCCGGCGCATTTCCGCCTTGGCCAGAAACTCAGGGTTGCCGCCCAGCATAATATCCGTACCGCGTCCGGCCATATTGGTGGAAATGGTCACGGCACCGAGCTTGCCCGCCTGCGCAACAATTTCCGCTTCTTTCTCATGATGCTTGGCGTTGAGCACAGTGTGCGGCACGCCCTCGCGCTTGAGCAGAGTAGAAAGAAGCTCTGACTTGTCGATGGAGACCGTGCCGACCAGCACAGGCTGTCCCTTGTCGTGGCAGGCCTTTATTTGGCTGATGATGGCGCGGTATTTGCCCTTGACGTTTTTGTAGACAACGTCGGAGTGATCCCGACGGATCATCGGCATGTTGGTGGGAATGACTACGACGTCCAGATTGTAGATTTCGCGGAACTCTGCCTCCTCCGTCAGCGCTGTTCCGGTCATGCCGGACAGCTTGGTATACAGACGGAAATAGTTCTGGAAGGTGATGGTGGCGAGCGTTTTGGTCTCTCTCTCAATTTTCACCTTTTCCTTCGCCTCAATCGCCTGATGCAGACCGTCGGAATAGCGTCTGCCGTACATGAGGCGTCCCGTGAAGGAGTCCACGATGATGACCTCACCGTCTTTTACGACATAGTCGTCGTCAAGGTGCATGACGCCATGCGCCCGCACCGCCTGATTGATATGGTGCGCGAGCGTCGCGTTTTCCGGATCGGAGAGATTGTCCACGTGGAAATATTCCTCCGCCTTTTTGATGCCGTGGGAGGTGAGGACCGTGGTGCGCGCCTTTTCGTCGATGATGTAATCCTCTTCCACTTCCTCCATGTTGGATTTGTCGTCCATTTCCTTGATTTTGAAAGCGGTCAGCGTCCGCACGAAGCGGTCTGCGAGGTCATAGAGCTGCGTGGATTTTTCGCCCGCGCCGGAAATGATGAGCGGCGTACGCGCCTCGTCGATCAGAATGGAGTCCACCTCGTCCACGATGGCGAAATGATGCCCTCTCTGAACCATCTGCTCCTTGTAAATAACCATGTTGTCGCGCAGGTAGTCGAAGCCGAATTCGTTGTTCGTTCCGTAGGTGATATCGCTCTTGTAGGCCTTAATCTTTTCCGCGCGCGTCATGCCGTGAACGACCAAACCTGTGGTAAGGCCCAAAAACGCGTAGACGCGTCCCATCTCCTCGCTGCCTATCTTCGCCAGATAGTCGTTGACCGTCACGATATGCACGCCTTCCCCGCTCAGAGCGTTCAGGTATGCGGGGAGCGTTGCTACAAGTGTTTTTCCTTCTCCGGTTTTCATTTCGGCTATACGGCCCTGATGGATGACGATGCCGCCCAGAAGCTGCACGTTGAAGGGGCGCTTGCCGAGTACGCGGTCGGCCGCCTCACGTACCGTCGCGAAGGCGTCCGGCAGTATGTCGTCCAGACTTTCGCCGTCCGCCAGCCTTCCCTTCAGCTTCGGCGTCATGGCGCGAAGCTCTTCGTCCGACATGGCTTTGTATGTTTCGGACATCGCGTCTATTGCGCGCACGGTATGCATCAGCTTTTTGACCTGACGCTCGCTGTATGTCCCTATGATTTTATCTAAGATTCCCATAATTTCGGTATCCTTTCTGAGCCCGGCTCTGCCGGGATTCCGCATTGCAATGATATTATTATATGATACTCTTTATGAAAATGAAATAAAATTTTGTAAATTTTATACACGTTATTAATTTTTTTCCTCGTCTATAGACTTTTTCTATAAATTATACTATAATAAATACAATTGAAATCGGTATGTTCCATCCGCATAAAACGGGTACCTTTTGAGCTCCGAGGTGGGACGGACATCTTTCATCGGATATCCGGCGTGCCTATGTAAGGCCGGAAAGCCTGTTTTGTTTCCGGAAAAATGCGTTTGCTTGGCAGAAAGGAAGCTTTCCTATTGAAAGCTAAGGTCAGAAAAATGGGTTTCGGTTTGCTTGTCATCGGTTATATTATGCTGTTCAGCTTCCCCATCTGCGGAATTGATGTTTTTCCGGATCTTCTGGGATATATTCTGATGTGGGCGGGCCTTCGGAAGCTTTCTCCGTATCATAAGAGTCTTTGCGCGGCAAAATATATAGCAGCGGCGCTGATACCCTTCGGGGCGGTTACGCTGGCCGTGCAGGTCGTATCCTGCCTGCATACGCTTGGATATGCCGGCGGAGCGGCGGTTGAATGGATTCTCGGCGTACTGCTGCCTGCGCTGGAGCTTCTGTTGGCTTTTCTTATATTTGTTTATCATTACTATCTGCTCTTTGGTATCCGGGCGCTGGCGCAGGAGGTGGAACTGCCGAAAATTGCCCGCAAGGTTCTGCGGAACTGGATTTTGACCATCCTGTACTACACGCTTACCTTTGCCGCTATTCTGACCGGATATACTTCGCTTTCCGAAACATTTCCCTATCTGGTGTATCTGAATCCCATTGTCGCACTGTTCGGCATTTTATGGATTGTGCTGAACACCGTGCAGCTTTACTCCTGCTATATGTGGATCTGTCTGCCGGGGCAGGAGGATATAACGGAAAGTCTGCCCTGGTACCGCCGGAAAAATGAGGAGCCGACGCCGGAGGAGCTTAAGGAAAGGGAGGAAAAGCAGCGCCGGGAGTATGATGCGGAAATGAAACGGCGTCAGGAGGAGCGCACAAAGAAAAACAAGCGTGGGAAATCAAAGGGAAAAGGAAAAAAATAGTCCGGATCCTGCGGCATGACGCGGGAGTGCGCATCTTAAAACATAAGAATCGATTGAAACGGAAGAAAGGACAGGTGATACCTGTGGGAATCGGATATATCATTGCCGCAGTGATCTTTCTCTGCAATCCCGTCATCAATATTGTCGATATTCTGCCGGATTTTATCGGATATCTGCTGCTTATCCGCGGACTGCGGCAGCTCTCCTATATCAGTGAGCCGGCGCGTGAGGCAAAGATCTATGCTTTGAGGCTGATGTGGGTGACGCTCATCAAATTCCTTATCAGCGTGGCCATTGAAATTTGGAGCTCCTCCGTGCTTTCGCAGCCGACCATGCGTCTGACGTATGCGCTGGTGTTCAGCGCCTGGGAGCTGGTTCTGTTTATCCCCATGCTGAACCGTCTGCTGGAAAGCGTCAGCATGCTGGGATTGATGAATGACAGCAGCGCGGCCATTTTCGGCTCCGATCAGCTCAGAATTCTCGGAATCGTTTTCTATGCGGTGCGCGTAGCGTGCTGCATGCTTCCTGAATTTGTCTATCTGCAGTCGGCGGAGGAGCTGTATACGGTTTATGCAGACAACCGTATCGTGCTTGATTATTCGACATACCGGCCGTATCTGGTTGTTTTGTTTGGAGCTGTAGCCTTAGTCTGGGGCATTGTTTGGTGCGTCAGCCTGTGCAAGTATCTGCGGCGGGTGAAAAAGGATCCGGTTTTTGCCGGTGCTGTCTGCCGGCGTCTGGAGGAAAACAGCAGATGGATTCAGAAGGACCTGCTGATCCATGTCTGGAAGAGAAGCTTTATCCTATTCTTTGCCGCCTGTCTTTTCCTCTGTGGCTTTGAGTGGGAATATGTCAATATTCTGCCCGCATTTGCGGGGTGTCTGCTGATTGCTGCCGGGTTCATGCAAATGCGGGGCCTGTGCCGTTTCCCGCGTGTCACCGGAACGGTTGCCGCTGCGGCTGTTCTGCCAACCGCAGCTTATTTCGGATATTCACTGCACATGCGTTCCGTTTGGACCGGCATCTACCATTATGAATGGGGCGCGGACATCCCGCTTTCCGAGATGAACGCGAGAGCGCAGGCGGAGCCGCGGCAGATGATGTTTTTCTGGGCGACGCTTGCCTGCTCAATTTTGCTATTTGCTGTATTTCTGCTGTTTTACAGAAGCATTCTGAAGGCGTACCGCGAAAACGGCAGAGCCGAGATTTACGGCGAAGACTTCATCGATCGAAAGCTGCGCAAAAGGAGGGAAAGGGAGAATGTCCGGGCGGGCCTGCTGCTGCCGCTCTGGTTCGCGCTTGTGCTGATTACCGCAACGGTTTCTGAGCTTCCCGACATTTCTTTTTATAATACGCCCATTCCCTTTGTCAATCAGATTCTGAAGGTAATATTCCTTATCAGTGCAGGCAGGTTCCTGCGGAATCTGTATGCGGATCTTTCGGATTCCGTACAGGGGCGGCCGGATTTTGAAGCGAAGCTTGCAAAGCTGGATGTGAAAAAAATATAACGCAGGCAAGGCTGCTTATTTTTAACACGTCTGCACTGCGGCGATATCCGAAACAGTTGTATATCTTGGAAAATATGCCTGCATGTCTTGACATTTCACGCGGACGGAAGTATAATAAAACTGTCTCCTGCCATAAAGTTGCCGCGCAGGCGGTTTCTGAATGTAAGGATGCGTCCAAACGAAATCGCCGAATTACGGGATAATACTGCTTGGCCGCGCCTTCCAGAGGCGCGGCTTTTTATATGCAAGACAGGGCGGAGAACACGGGAAACGGCGAAAAAGTATACATAGTGAGGTATATTTATCAGCGCAGAAAACGGCAAAGCGTATCAAAAGGAGTAAAAGAGACCGATAATATGGAAAAAGAAGCGGAAGACGCTTTGCGAAAATGCAAACAGCATATCCGGATACTTTTTCACCGGAGCATGAATCGGAGATGGCGGAGAAAGCCTGAAAAATAAAGCTTTCAACGCATATGCCGCAGGAAAGAAAGGTTATGAAAATGGAAATGAGAGTTGCGGTAATGGCAGTTATCGTAGAGGAAACGGAATCCGTGGAAAAGCTGAACGCACTGCTCCACGAATACGGCAGCTACATCATCGGCCGCATGGGCGTGCCGTACAAAGAAAAAAATATCAATATCGTTTCAGTCGCTATCGACGCGCCGCAGGATGTCATCGCCGCGCTATCCGGCAAAATCGGAAACCTTTGCGGCATCAGCGTGAAAACGGCGTATTCTCATGTGGTAAATCATGGATAAAAGACTGACGGAACTCTTCTGCCGTCTCGAGGAAAGGCGAACGCTTGAGACGCAGGAGTATCAATACCTTGTGGAAGGCTATTCGCCGGAGGCGGCTGAGTATATTGCGGAAAAGGCCGTCAGAGCGCGCAGACGGGTATACGGCGATCGAATTTATATCCGGGGACTTATTGAGATCGGCAACGTCTGCCGAAACGATTGCTTCTACTGCGGCATTCGGCGCTCCAACCGTGCCTGTGAGCGGTACCGTCTGACAACGGAACAGATTTTGAACTGCTGCCGGAAAGGATACGCACTGGGGTTCCGTACCTTTGTTCTTCAGGGCGGCGAGGACGGGGCGCTTTCGGCCGAAGCCGTCTGCGAGACGGTTCGTGCAATCAAAAGTTTGTACCCTGACTGCGCGGTCACGCTGTCGCTCGGGGAGTACGGCAGGGCGGATTACGAGGAGATGTTCCGCGCAGGCGCCGACAGGTATCTGCTCCGGCATGAAACAGCGTCAAGGGAGCACTACGAAAAGCTGCACCCGGCGGAAATGTCCTTTGAGAAGCGGATGCGCTGCCTTGCCGATCTTAGAGAGATCGGT
Organism: uncultured Eubacteriales bacterium; assembly: GCA_934526185.1. Lineage (GTDB taxonomy): Bacteria > Bacillota > Clostridia > Oscillospirales > CAG-272 > CAKTAA01. Next base: position 27,814 of record CAKTAA010000005.1, read on the forward strand.
TTTCAGACAGGCTGCGGCTTTATGGTGTCGTCGCCGTATCAAACCTCCCGCACGCTTGCGGAGGATTTGAAATTTGTCGAGCGCTTTTCGCCGGATATGTGCGGCATCGGACCATTTATTCCGCATAAGGACACGCCCTTCGGCGACAGGCCGGCGGGCGGAGTCGGACTGACTGTTTATCTGCTGTCGGTTCTGCGCTTGATAAAACCCAGTCTGCTGCTGCCTGCAACGACGGCTCTGGGAACGATTCATCCGTTCGGCCGCGAAATGGGGATTCTGGCCGGCGCCAATGTGGTGATGCCGAATCTGTCCCCGCTTGCCGCGAGAAAGAAGTATATGCTGTATGACAACAAAATCAGCACCGGCGAAGAAGCGGCCGAGGGGCTGGAGAGTCTGAAAAAGCGCATGGAAGCGATCGGCTGTGAAATCGTCACCGACCGAGGCGACGCAAAAAAATCTGACTGAATATATCTGCACGTGAAATGTGAAGAAAAGGAGCGTTCATAATGGCAAATTATAATCCGAAATCGCTGAAAGCGGAGGAATTTATTCATGACGGGGAAATTCTGGATACCCTCCGGTATGCGGAGGAGAATAAACACAACCTTTCGCTGATTGACAGCATACTGGAGAAGGCGCGTCCGAAAAAAACAGAGGGCGGCTTCCGCTGCGCGGGACTGACGCACAGAGAGGCCTCTGTTCTGCTTGCCTGCGATATTCCGGAGAAGGTGGAGGAGATGTACCGGCTGGCTGAGGAGATAAAGCAGGCCTTTTACGGCAACCGAATCGTCATGTTCGCGCCGCTCTATCTCTCGAACTACTGCGTAAACGGCTGCGTGTACTGCCCCTATCATCTCAAAAACAAGCACATAGCCCGCAAAAAGCTGACGCAGGAGGACGTCCGCCGGGAGGTTATCGCGCTGCAGGATATGGGGCACAAGCGTCTTGCGATCGAGGCGGGAGAGGATCCGGTGAACAACCCGATTGAATATATTCTCGAATGTATTGAAACAATTTACGGCATTCATCACAAAAACGGTGCAATCCGGCGCGTGAATGTGAACATCGCGGCTACGACCGTTGAAAATTACCGCAGGCTGAAGGACGCCGGCATCGGTACGTATATTCTGTTTCAGGAGACGTATCACAAGCAGAGCTATCTGCAGCTTCATCCCACCGGCCCCAAGCACGATTACGATTATCACACGGAGGCCATGGACAGAGCCATGGAGGGCGGCATCGACGACGTGGGGCTCGGCGTGCTGTTCGGGCTTGAAATGTACAAGTATGAGTTTGCCGGCCTGCTCATGCACGCGGAACATCTCGAAGCGGTGCACGGCGTGGGGCCGCATACCATAAGCGTACCGAGAGTTAAGCATGCTGACGACATCGACCCCGATGTATTCGACAACGGCCTGGACGACGAGACCTTCTGCAAGATCATCGCCTGCATCCGCATCGCCGTACCGTATACCGGAATGATCATTTCAACCCGCGAGAGCCAGAGTGTGCGCGAAAAGGTTCTGAAGCTCGGTATCTCTCAGATCAGCGGCGCGTCCCGTACCTCTGTGGGCGGATATGCCGAGGAATGCCGGCCGCACGATTCGGAGCAGTTCGACGTGTCCGACCAGCGCACGCTGGACGAGGTCGTGAACTGGCTGATGCGTTTGGGGCACATCCCATCCTTCTGCACCGCCTGTTACCGCGAAGGGAGAACCGGCGACCGCTTCATGAGCCTGTGCAAAAGCGGTCAGATTCTCAACTGCTGTCACCCGAACGCGCTCATGACGCTCTCGGAGTATCTCACGGATTATGCGTCGGAGGATACAAAAAAGATAGGCTTTGACCTCATCGCCCGTGAGCTTGACAAGATTCCGAATGAAAAGGTGAAGGAAATCGCGCGGAGAAATGTCGCGGACATCAGGGACTCGGGTAAAAGGGACTTTCGGTTCTGACGTATTTTCTCTATAGACGTGCGGGCAGCTCTTTCCATTGGCGGCTGCTTCTTATACAGGCAATGGATGATATACATTTTCCGTTTCATAATACAATGAAAGCATACCGGTAATAAAACAGTAATTGAGGAAAATCAAATGAATCATATGGCTCTCAGAAAATATAACGGTTCTGATAAGTGTGCAGTCCATGGAATAACCGAATCTCTTTATTATGAAGTGTTTCAAATGTTTTCAAAGGATAAAGTGCAATTGATTTTTGAAGAGGGAGCTGCTGTCGGATGGATTTACCTGAGTCTGCCCGAAGGTTCATTGTATTCCGGCTTTGTATTCCTATATATCGATCCAAAGCGCCGAAGAAAAGGCATCGGTACCTATGCCTATAAACAGGCTGAAAAACGGCTGAAAGAGATCGGATGCAATTGGTGGTCAAGCTATCCTGAATCTGAAACGGCGGATAAATTTGCCATGTCGGTTGGATTTGACTACACCAATACCAATTCCTGCTTGGTGTTTGACGGCAATGGGATTGCTGCATCGGTGGAGGGGATTCGCGTATGCCGGACTGAAGATTATCCGATCGTTCCTGATATTTGGTCAAGAGAATATGCCGCTATGCATATTCGCATAGGACTTCCTTATGAAAAGAAGGAATTGTCTCCGGCCGAACGAAAAGAAGAATATGAAGAATTCTGCAGGAATCTGAACAACTATTTTGTCATGGAAATCAACCGGAAAATTGTTGGTATGGGGAGCTTGTTCGGAGATAATTCGGGTATTGGTTCTATTGCCGTCGATCAGGCTTATTCCGGCAGAGGATACGGCACAAGACTTGCTGCGTTTTTAACGAATGAATGTATCAGAAGAGGGAACCCAAAGCCCTTGCTGTACTGTGAAGCAGGCAACGAAAATGCTATGCATGTCTATCAAAAGATCGGATATGTCGAACAAAGCAGAGAAAGTGTAGCTGTGAAAAATCGAACTTGAAAGCAATCCTCTTAACGCGGTGCAAAGGTACCCCTTTCAAACATATAACCGGCGTATCTGCGGAAACGGTTGCTTGAACGGAGCCTCCGTCCTTTAGCTGAGATGTAAGCCGGCACGCAAAAAGCGCATCAATCTGCCGGCCGACGGAAAACCGTTCGGCCGGCAGGAACCTGAAATTCATTTTTTATTTTCGAGCAGCTCTTACTGCTGCGTTTTACCAACCCACTCCGCCCAGCGGGGATCGGCTTTGATTTCCTTTTCAACCTTAGAATTGTCGGGCTTGCACCAGAAGGGCCAGTCCTCCGGCAGTATTTTTGCAATTTCGGCGGAAGAACCCGATTTGGATTTTACAAAGGAGACAAGGGGCGCTGTCAGTGCGTGCTCCGTGCCGTCGCAAATGGCTTCCAGCGCCTTCGCGTGCCTCAGAGCCTCGTCAAGCGAAGCAAAAGCGTCGTCGTGATACCCGCGCTCCCACTGTACTCTCGACAGATACAGATACAGCTTTACTACCTCGCCGTGATATTCGCCGAGATTGCCGTCGTCGCAGATGAAGTCGAAAAGGGAAATCAGTCCCTTGAGCTTGTGAATCGGCATATCGGTTTCGTAGTGATGCAGGTTATTGAGAAGGCCGTAAACGCAATGCTCGGCAAATTGGGAGGCCATCTTCAAAAGGACGTCTCCGATATAGCGGGCTTCCTCTTTGCCGTCCGTCGCTGCTGCCAGCAGAATTTCGCGGGAGTGCTTCAGCTCCGGCATGCGGTTGGCAAAGGCGACAGCTTTTTCGGTTTCTCCGATGTTTCTGTAAAGCAGAACCAAAATGGAAGTCGCTTTGGTAACAACGGCAGGATCCTTAGCAGTATTTACAAGATTTTCACTGACCTTGACAGCTTCCTGCCAATATATATTTTTCTTGTGAATATCGTACCGATGCTGAATGTATCCTTCGTCGTCATAATACAGCCATTCATGATGACGCCGCCAGCCTGCCTCGGAAAGCGTATCGGCCAGTGTGATAAGCAGGCGTTCGTTCTGCGGAAATTCCGCAAGGGCTTCTCTGAGAATACCGAGGCACTCATCAACCCATTCATCGTCTCCGCGGGCTTTGATGTTATAGGCGTCCACCCGCGCGACAACCGCTTCGATTTTTCTGTCGCGGTCGGCGCTGTACCCGAACAGCTCGTCGATGGTAATACCGAAGTAGTTTGCGATGGCGGGAATTGTCTCCATGTCGGGATAAGCGCCGTCTGTTTCCCAGCGGGATACCGCCTGGCAGCTAACGTCCAATGCCTCGGCAAGATTTTCCTGCGTCCGGCCGTCGCGCTTGCGAAGCTGTCTGATTTTATCCCCCAATTTCAAATTCATAAAAACACCTCACAAAATAGATTCACCGGTGTGCTTACAGTGTAGCACGGCACGGTGGAAATGTAAAGCATCAATCAGTTGTATAAAATTCGATCGCTGGTTGAATGAATGTTTGAGCCCTCCGGCAGTAAGTAAGGGGGCCGTTTTGGCCGGCGCCGAGAAGAGGAACAGCAGAAAATTTTCATGAAAGGAAGTCTCTGCGGGATAGCGGAGGCGGGGCAGTAAATATGGGACTCCATGATCAAGTATCGGCTGAGCGTGTACACATCGGTTTTTTCGGCCTGCGGAATGCAGGTAAATCCAGCGTTGTGAACGCAGTGACGGGGCAGAAGCTTTCTGTTGTGTCGGATGTGCCGGGGACGACGACGGATCCGGTCAAAAAGGCAATGGAGCTGCTGCCGCTCGGTCCGGTTGTCATCATTGACACGCCGGGAACAGACGACGAGGGGAAGCTTGGAGAGATGCGTGTCAGGCGGGCTCTGCAGACGCTGGACAAAACGGATGTCGCGGTTCTTGTCGTGGACGGCACAAAGGGACTGCGGGAGGCTGACAGAGAGCTGATCTCCCTGTTTGCGTCAAAGGAAATTGCCTATATTGTCGCATATAACAAGTCGGATCTGCTGCAGACCTGTCCGTCGCCGGGCGAAAACGAAATTTATGTCAGCGCTGCGGACGGCACAAATATACACGAGCTGAAGGAGAAGATAGCGCATCTGGCAAAATGTGAGGAGAATCCAAGACACCTTGTCGCGGATCTTATCGCACCCGGCGACGTCGTCGTGCTGGTTGTGCCGATCGACTCCGCCGCCCCGAAAGGGAGGCTTATTCTGCCGCAGCAGCAGACGATACGGGATGTGCTTGAGGCGGGAGCGATTTCCGTTGCAACGCGTGAAACAGAGCTCCCGCGGACGCTTGACTCCCTCTCGGAGAAGCCGCGGCTGGTTATAACCGATTCACAGGCCTTCGGGCGCGTCAGCGAAGATACGCCGGAGGATATCCCTCTTACCTCTTTTTCCATCCTGTTTGCCCGCTACAAGGGCGGACTGAAGCAGGCGGTGAAGGGAGCGGCAGTGCTGGATAAGCTGAGGGACGGTGATACGGTGCTCATTTCCGAGGGCTGTACGCACCACCGCCAATGTGAGGATATCGGGACTGTCAAGCTGCCGAAGTGGATACGGGACTATACGAACAAAAAAATCAATTTTGAATTCACCTCAGGCGGAGAATTTCCCGACGACTTGTCAAAGTATGCTCTTGTTGTTCATTGCGGCGCCTGCATGCTGAGCGAGCGTGAAATGAAATCCCGTGTCCGCCGCGCGGAGGAGCGGAACATACCGATTACCAATTACGGAATCGCCATAGCCCAGATGCACGGGATTCTCAGACGTTCTCTTGCGCCGTTTCCCGAAATTTTAAAGGAACTGCAATGAGGCGGGAATGGAGAGGAAATCTCTGCCGCTGTGACAAAGCCAAGAAGTCCCCCACTGTACCGGCGGGGGACTTCTTCTGTATGGCTGCTTTCTTCTGCCGGAGTGGGAGGCGGTACGGACGAAGCAAACATCTGACGCATATGCTTTGAATAGAGCGGCCGAAATTGCCGAAGGGCAGGTAAGCGGCTTGCAGTCGGCTGCCGGGAATCGGTGGTTCGGCAGCGGGAACATTCGGGAGATTGTGAAAAGGATATTGATTTCATTTGTTATTTGTGATATACTGATACAAAATCGTTTTGAAAAGGGCGTATGTCACGGCAGCGCGTGAAAGACAGGGGACAGAACGGCGTCTGCGGGTTCTGCCGTTTCAAGCTCTTTTATGAACAGGGAAGAAAGCTGTGGAAACCGTACTGCTTTGACGGGATTCACGAAAGCAGCTTCGGCGGCCGCCTCCGCCAAGCTTTCGTCATAGGATCCGGAGCTGTTTCAGAAAGGAGGTCTTTGATTTTATGGATATAAAAATGCGTTTCGACTTTTCGGACAATGTACTCAAAGAGAACAGAATTGTCAAGACAATAAGGAAAGCGGGCAAGGAGATAAAAGAGGAGGTTTCCGTAATACGGGAGCGGGATCCGGCGGCGACAAGCGATCTGGAAGTGATGCTGCTGTATTCCGGATTCCACGCGCTTATGGCGCACAAGGTATCGCATAAGCTGTATCAGAAAAAGAAATACTTTGCCGCTCGGTTGATAAGTCAGACGGCGCGCTTTCTGACGGGAATTGAAATTCATCCCGGTGCTGTTATCGGCCGGGGCATGTTTATTGACCACGGCAGCGGAGTTGTTATCGGAGAGACGGCTGAGATAGGCGACAACTGCACGATTTATCAGGGCGTGACGCTCGGCGGAACGGGCAAGGACACCGGAAAGCGGCATCCTACGCTCGGCAACAACGTGATGGTTGGGGCAGGAGCCAAGGTACTCGGCCCTTTCAAAATCGGGGACAATACAAAGATCGCGGCGAACGCCGTGGTGCTGGAGGAAATTCCGCCGGATTCCACTGCTGTGGGGATTCCTGCACGCGTTGTGCGGCACAAAAATCAGAGAGTCGGCATGGAAAACCGGAACATGGATCAGATTCACATACCGGACCCTGTTTCGCAGGAGCTGTGCCGCATACAGATGCAGCTTGACAGGATGATGCAGGAACTGAATACGCTCAAAGCCGAAAAAAGCGGCTGCGCAAAAGCGGACGGCGTGCTCTCGGAAAAGGAGTGACAGCTCAGAAAGCAGACGCGAGGAACAGACGCTTCCGATTCAGCAGAAATACCGGCAAACGATGGCCGGAGGATTGTGAGGAAACAAATGAAGCTGTACAATACGCTGACAAAAGAAAAAGAGGAATTTCATCCGCTTGAGGCGGGAAAGGCGGGGATATACGCGTGCGGGCCGACGGTATATAATTATTTTCACATCGGTAACGCGCGTTGCTTTACCGTGTTTGATATGCTGCGGCGCTACCTGGAATACCGCGGATATTCGGTGACATTTGTACAGAACTTTACGGATATCGACGACAAAATGATACGCCGTGCTGCTGAGGAGCACACGGACGTCCCGTCTATCGCAAAAACCTATATCGAAGAATATTTCAAAGATGCGGCGGGGCTCGGCATCCGGCCGGCGACCGTGCACCCGCGTGCAACGGAGCATATCTCCGACATCATTTCCCTGATTGAGCGGCTCGTTTCAGGCGGATATGCATACGAGGCAAACGGCGATGTCTATTACAGTCCGAAAGCCTTCCGCAGCTATGGGAAGCTTTCGCACATGCCGATAGAGGAGCTTGAGGCGGGGGCGCGCGTGCTTCCCGGCGAGGTCAAGCGCGACTCCCTGGATTTTGCGCTGTGGAAGGCGCAGAAGCCGGGAGAACCTGCGTGGGAGAGTCCGTGGGGATGGGGCCGTCCGGGCTGGCACATCGAATGCTCGGCGATGGCGCAGCGGTACCTGGGAGAGACTATCGACATTCACTGCGGCGGTCAGGATCTGTGCTTTCCGCATCACGAAAACGAAATCGCGCAGTCCGAAGCCGCTACGGGAAAGCCGTTTGCCAGATACTGGATGCACAACGGCTACATCAATGTTGACAATCAGAAAATGTCAAAATCGCTCAACAACTTTTTCACAGTCCGCGATGTGGCTGAAAAATACGGGTATCAGACCATACGCTTTTTCCTCCTCAGCTCTCATTACCGCAGCCCCGTAAACTACTCGGCGGAGATTCTGGCTCAGGCGAAGCAGGCGCTCACGCGGCTTCACACCTGTCAGGACAGTCTTGATTTTGCCGTAAAATCCATGGGGCTTGCCGAAGCGGGTGCGGGAGCCCTTCCGGCGGATTCCGAAAAGGAGCGGGGCTTTGGCGAAGCGCTGCGCAGGCATAAGGAGCGCTTTATTGAGGCTATGGATGACGATTTGAATACGGCGGACGGTATAGCGGCAATCTTTGAGCTGGTTCGTGATATCAACACGCTGATAAACGGGGATGTCCGTCCTTCCGCAAAGCTGCTTGGAGAGGCGCAGAGCCTTCTTTGCGAACTTCTGAATCTGATGGGGCTGGCAAAGGAAGAAAAGACGGATGAGCTGCGAGCGGAAGAGATTCAGGCACGGATTGAGGAGAGAACGGCGGCTAAAAAGGCCAAGGATTATGCGCGTGCGGATGCCATTCGTGCGGAGCTGCTCGCGCAGGGCGTTGTGCTGGAGGATACGCCGCAGGGGACAAAATACCGAATGACGGACGAGATGTAAGAAAGCTCGGCCTTCGCCGAAAGCGGTGCGGGCATGAGAAAAATTCGGACAGAAGTCCGAAAAAGGATAGATGTTCGGGGAAAGGCGCCCCTTCGGGGCGAAGATGTTGTTATGCAGCGTCTGGAGCTTGCGGTCGGAATGCTTGTGGAAATGAAAAAAATACATCCATGCGGATCTGCGGAATTTAAAGTCACGCGTACAGGCGCGGATATCCGCGCCGTATGCTGCGGCTGCGGCCGGGAAATGCTTGTGCCGCGGGTGAAGTTTGAGAAATCCGTGAAAAAAATCAAGGGCTTTGTGTCTACGGTATAATGTCCGCAGAAAGCCTTGCCCCGCAAGTTTTATAAGGCTTCGCCTCTCCGCGCTCTGCGCGGCTGCGGAATTGACGGCTTCCCAAAAATGCCCTTGCAAGCAAGCATTTTTGTTTCATGGTAGAATATCTCGCAGAAAGCCTTGATTTGCAAGTCTTTTGAGGCTGCGTCTCCCCGCACTCGGTGTTTTTTCTGAATACGGCACTGCAGAGCAGCGCGCCTGACGAGTCAAGGGAGATATTCTGATCTTTTTGTATTCGGCGGGAAAAATATTTTTCTGATTGAATCAGAAGACGCGGGTACAGACTGACAGATTTCGCACACTGAAGGATGGAGAACGGAGAATGCTGGAAAAGCTCAGAGCAATTGAACACCGGTATACAGAGATTGAACAGAAAATATCGATGCCGGAATATGTGGGCGACCGCGAAGGATACGCGGCGCTGATGCGGGAATACAAAACGATGACGCCGGTCGTGGAGAAGTACAGGGAGTACCGCGCGGCTGCGGAGGGGATGCGGGAGGCAGAGGAAATTCTGACGGGCGCTGCCGAAGATGCCGAGCTGCGTGCGCTGGCGGAGGAGGAGCTGCGGGACTGCCGTGAGAAAATCAAAGCGGCCGAGCAGGAGCTGAGAGTGCTGCTTCTTCCCCGAGACGAGCACGATGACCGCAGTGTCATTATGGAAATCCGCGGCGGGGCCGGGGGAGAGGAAGCTGCGCTCTTTTCCTATGTTTTATATCGTATGTATCAGATGTATGCCGAAAAAATGGGGTGGCATACAGAGCTTATCAGCGTAAGCGAGACAGGGCTCGGCGGCTTTAAAGAGGTATCCTTTCTGATAGCCGGTGCCGGCGCATATGCCAGACTGAAGTTTGAAAGCGGCGTGCATCGAGTGCAGCGCGTTCCCGAAACGGAATCGCAGGGGCGCATCCACACCTCCACCGTTACGGTGGCCGTGCTGCCGGAGGCGGAAGAGGTGGAAATTGAGATCAATCCCGCCGATATCAAGATGGAAACCTGCAAAAGCAGCGGCGCCGGCGGACAACATATCAACAAAACCGAAAGCGCCATCCGGCTGACGCATATCCCGTCCGGTCTGGTCATAGAGTGTCAGGAGGAGCGCAGCCAGTTTAAAAACCGCGACAAGGCGATGAAGCTCCTCAGAACCAAGCTGTACGAACAGAAAAGGTCGGAGCAGGCAGAAAAAATTGCGAGTGAAAGAAAAAGTCAGGTGGGAACCGGCGACCGCAGCGAGAGGATTCGAACGTACAATTATCCGCAGGGACGCGTAAGCGATCATCGGATCGGCCTGACGCTGTATTCGCTTGAAAGCTTTCTTGACGGGAATATAGACGGCATGCTGGAAGCGCTGATGGCGGCGGATACCGCTGAAAAACTGAAAAACAGCCGTATATGAGGCAAAGTTTCTGCAGTAAGACGGAATGTAGCGCGGACTGTTCCCAAAATGCGCTGAAAGATGACGGAAAGCCGGGAGGCGGGGAGGCCGCGCGGGCGGCGAAATACATATGCATACGAAAATTTATCATATAAATGAAACGGAGCCGGAGGCGGAGCCGCTGGCGGCCGCGGCAGAAGTGATTCGCCGCGGCGGGTTGGTTGCGTTCCCTACGGAAACGGTATACGGTCTCGGCGCAAGTGCGCTGGACGCTGCGGCGGCAGAAAAAATTTATGCGGCAAAGGGAAGGCCGTCCGACAATCCGCTGATTGTACATATTGCGGAACTGAGCGAAGCCGAGAGGTGCTTTGAGGTCACCGAGCTGTTCTATGTTCTGGCGCAGGCCTTCTGGCCCGGTCCTCTTACAATGATACTGCCTAAAAAGGAATGCATACCCGCGTCTGTTACCGGTGGTTTGGACACCGTGGCGGTGAGAATGCCTGCGCACCCAGCCGCACGTGGTCTGATTCAGCAGGCCGGCGTTCCGATTGCCGCGCCGTCCGCCAATTTGTCCGGTCATCCCAGCCCAACGGAGGCGGCGCATGTTATTCGGGATTTGGACGGGCGAATTGATATGATTCTGGCTGCCGGAGCCTGCAGCATCGGTGTGGAATCCACGGTTGTGAAGCTGGAGGGCGGAAAACTCCGGCTGCTGCGGCCGGGCGGCGTGACGATTGAGGAGCTCAGCGGCTGTATCGGCGCCTCCCGTGTAATCCTTGACCGAGCGGTAACGGAGAAGCTGAAGGAGGGAGTGCGGCCGGCATCTCCCGGCATGAAATACCGGCATTACGCTCCGAGCGCCAGAGTAATCCTGCTGAGTGGTGAGGACGCGGAAGTCCGCATGCAAATGAAGAAGCGGCTGGAGGCGGACTGCCGAAGCGGCGTTTTGTGTTTTGACGAGGATCTTTCCCTGCTATCGGGAGAACGGACGCTTTCCATGGGGAGCGCGCATGACAGCAAAATGCAGGCGCACCGGCTGTTTTCCTGTCTCCGGGCGTTTGACGATATGGAAGTGGACACGGTTTACGCAAGGCTTCCGGAAAAGAGCGGCATGGGGCTGGCGCTGTATAACCGTCTGATACGTGCGGCCGGCTTTGTTATCGAAGATGTACCCGCACACGGGACTTGAAGAAAAGACATGGAGAGGCAGATCAGACGGCCCTGCATTTGATTTGAAAAATCAACGCCTTCTAAAAACGCTTAAAATACGGATCAATATTTCGTCGGATGCTGAAAGTCAGCTTGAATACATACGCTATAGTAACATTTTATAATTCAAGACGTAACGGAGGAAATAAAAATGGACAGCAACTTCAACAATCAAAATCAGAGTGACCGGCAGAACGGCGCCGGACAGGACTTTCCACCTCAGATGACTCCGCAGTACGGCCCGATGCCGCCGAAGCAGGGAACAGATGTGCTGGGCATTGTATCTCTCGTCACGGGTATTCTCTCGCTGCTCGGCTGCTGTTGTAGCTGGCTCGGTATTCTTTTCGGTATCGCCGCTGTGGTGTGCGCAGTTTTGAGCAGAAATCAGTCTGCAAATCGGAAATTCAGCGGCTTGGCCGTCGCGGGCCTGGTGTGCGGAATTATCGGTCTGGCGTTCGGAATTCTCGGTATTATTTTAACGCTGGTTCTGGGACCGAATTTCGGTTCGGATTGGACGAAATACCTCGAAGAGATGGAACAGATGCTCGAAGAAATGGAAGAAACATTAAATTAAAGCACGACAGAGCTTACCGCGGTGTTCTTTCTTACCCTGTGAACAGCGGGCAGAGACAAACCGCGGCAGCTCGAAACAAAACCGGAGACATGAAGGAGTGACGCATGTCGCCGGTTTTCTCTCATTTGCCAGGGACTGTTGTCGGGATAGCGGATCGGCGTCGGCAGAAACGTTACGCCAAAGTGAAAGATTTGAACGCCGTTCGCCACGGCAGTGCGATGCACTGCCGCACAAAGCAGCAGGGAACTGCATTCTAACGGAAAAAGGAATGGGCATAAAATGACAGAACAGGGAACGCTGACCGTATTTGAAGAGAAAATAAACAAAGCGTTTGAAGCAAACGGCATCAGAGCGCTTTCCGGCGAGGAGATACGGCTGTTTTACCGGCTGACGGAACAGCTTCTTGAAGCAAACAGAACCATGAATCTGACGGCCGTGACGGAAACGGAGGATATTCTGGTCAAGCATTACGCGGACTGCGCTGTGCTGGCCGGCATTTTTGCGGAGAACTCCGCTGTTGCCGATATCGGTGCCGGCGCAGGATTTCCGACGCTTCCGCTTGCCATTCTCCGGCGCGATCTGAAATTGACCGCAATAGACTCAACCGCAAAAAAAATGCATTACGTACAGCGGACCGCGGAAATGCTGGGCCTTAAAAATGTCAGCACGGAGGCCGGACGCGCAGAGGAGCTGGGCAGAGATGTCCGCTTCAGAGAAGCCTTTGACGCTGTGTGCGCCCGCGCTGTCGCAGAAATGTGCGTGCTTGCCGAATGGTGTCTGCCGCTCGTGAAGCCCGGCGGTCTGTTCGCCGCGATGAAAGCCAAAACCGGACGTGCCGAGATAGAGAGCTGCCGCGGCGCTTTTGCCTTGCTTGGAGGCGGAAAGCCCGATGTCCGGGAGATTCCGCTGCGCAATCCGTTCCTTTCCGATGAACATCCGGACGCCGTACAGTACAGATGTCTGATTCTGGTACAAAAAAACAGCCGGACGCCCCGTCAGTATCCCCGCGGAAATGCACAGATCCGCAGGAAGCCGCTTGCATAAAGGCCGGGCGAAAACGTTAAGCAAAAGAAAAACGCTGACTTGTAAAATCAAGGATTTTGAGTATTGAAGAAGGAAAAGCTGTGGGGGAGCGTCTGCCTGCCGTTCTGCTGAGAGAAAGCTTCGGCTCCGGCCGGAGAGGTGTGCAGCCGGTCTGTCTGTTTTTACAATAAAAATCGGAGAGAGGTTTGGGTATGGAAAGGATCGACAAGGGAAAGCTCAGCTATTTTTCTTCCAAACTGCTTGAGAGGCAGGCGGCTCAGCGGCCGGACATACGGCTGCGGCACGGCTTTTCTACGCGCAGGGGCGGAGTCAGTGAGGCGGAGCATCTGAGGGAAATGAATTTCGGATTTCAGCGGGGGGAGCCGGATGGAATTACAAGGGAAAATTATGCTGTCTTTTCGCATGCGCTGGACATTGAGCCCTCACATGTCGTATGCACCAACCAGACGCATACGGACATCGTCCTGCGGGTGACGGAGCAGCACCGCGGTATGGGCTGGAGGCGGCCGCCGGATTATGACGGCAGCGGCATAACGGAGCGAAATGAAGCGGATGCGCTGGTCACAGAGCGGACGGATGTAGCGCTGGCTGTGCGCGTCGCGGACTGCGTTCCCATACTGTTATGGGATCCTGAACACTGCGTCATCGGCGCTGCACACGCCGGCTGGAGAGGGACATACGGACGGATTGCCGCACGTACTGTTCATATGATGGAAAAATACGGCGCGGAAGCGCACTCTGTTTACGCGGCGATCGGTCCGGCCGTCGGCCCGTGCTGCTACGAGGTGGACGATGATTTTTATGAGCGCTTTCAGAGTGCTTTTGGGCCGGAAATCACCGGTATCTGCTTTTGCCTGAGAAGCGGAATGAGGAACGTCCCCGCGCGCTGGCATGCCGATCTCAGACGGCTGAACCGAATTCTGCTGGAGGAGGCCGGCGTGCCGGCCGGTCATATAGATGTCAGCGGCGACTGCACATGCTGTCATCCGGAGCTGTTTCACTCTCACCGCGCGACAGGCGGGCGCCGCGGAACCATGGCTGCCATGATTTCCATGGAGACGGTAAACGTATGACAGAGAAACCCTGCCGGCACAAATCCCGAAGAAAGGAAGTCTTTAAGGGACAAAGACACGGAGATGAAAATGAAACCGCTTGCGGACCGAATACGGCCGGAAACTTTTGATGATGTGGTAGGTCAGTCACACCTGTTCGGAGAAAAGGGGGCGGTTCGGCAGATGCTGCGTTCAGGGTATCTGCCCAACCTGATTTTTTTCGGCCCTCCGGGAACCGGAAAGACCACGGCTGCCAACCTCATCGCGGCATCGTCGGACAAAACAATGTATAAGCTGAATGCGACCACCGCTTCCCTTGCCGACATAAAAGAGATCGCAGCGGAAACCAGGGGCATGTTCGGGCAGGGAGGAATTCTCCTGTACCTCGACGAAATTCAGTATTTCAACAAAAAACAGCAGCAGTCCCTGCTCGAATATATGGAGGACGGAAGAATTACGCTGATTGCCTCAACGACTGAAAATCCTTATTTCTGTGTCTATCAGGCGGTGCTTTCCCGTTCATCCGTTATGGAATTCAGGCAGGTAAAGGCAGATGAAATGCTGCCTGCTCTGCACCGCGCTTGGGATTTTCTGATACGCGATACCGGCAGGGATGTGAAAATCAGCGAGGAACTGTTACGGAAGCTTGCGGAAATGGGCGGCGGAGATGTACGCCGCGCAATCGGTCTGCTGGAGCAGGTGTTTTTCTGCTGCGGAGACACAGTCACCGAGGAGGATCTCCGGACGCTGATTCCGCGCGGCTCCGGTGCGTTTGACCGCGACGGGGATGCGCATTACGACCTGCTTTCCGCCTTTCAGAAGTCGATCCGCGGCTCAGATCCGGATGCTGCGGTATTTTACCTGGCCCGTATTTTAGAGGGAGGCGATCTGTTTTCCGCCTGCCGCCGGCTGCTGGTCATTGCCAGCGAGGATATAGGGCTGGCGTATCCGCTGGCGGCCTCCGTCACGCAGGCATGCGTCGCGGCCGCACGGGAGCTTGGACTGCCGGAGGCGCGCATACCTCTGGCACATGCGGCTGTTCTTCTGGCTACAGCGCCGAAATCCAATTCGGCCTATATGGCGTATGAAAGAGCTGCCGAGGACGTTCGGGGAGGAAAGGGGCAGCGGGTTCCCGCACATCTTCAGGATTCGCATTATGCGGGGGCGGCGGCGCTGGAGAGGGGCGGCGGATACAGGTATCCGCATGATTACCCCGGGCACTATGTAAGCCAGCAGTATCTGCCGGACGATCTCAGAACAGCCGTGTATTATCAGCCGGCGGACAACAAGACAGAGCAGGCGGCGCAGGCTTATGCGCAGACAATAAAAAAGGCGGATAAAAATAACAAACCGTAAAAACACTAATTTTGATAGATAAATAAAATTCGTAAATTGTTAATATAATAAAGCTAAATCCACAACAAGGTTTTATTTTTTTGAAAAATATTTATAAATCAATTTGCTCTGTTTTACTGATTTTCGGAGAGGGGCCTTGTTATACATATCCTTTGGGTAAATCTTTCAAAGGTGAGAACGGAAGAATTTTTGCTGACCGAAGCATCGGTCTGATGCGAAAAAACGAAAGCCGTTTTTTGAGGGCGGATGACCGATTCCATAAAAAACACTCGCTTGCGGCAGAAGAAAGACTCCGCGACATCTGTCGCGGAGTCTTGGAACGGATGGGTATGACAATGTAAAAGATAATAAGTCTCTTCTTGACCGTTTGTATGCTGATTATGGTTTTTCCGCTGGCGGTATTTGCCGCGGGAGAATCTGCGACAGTGGTTACAGCGTTCCATGACTTTTATCCGAACACGACGACACTCAACTCCGTAGCGTCAAACGGCTTGGCGCAAACCGGCCGGGGCAGTGTCACATTCTATGAGGACGGTGAGACCACCGCAACCGATACGGTGACAACGCGTTTCTATACCAATTACGGATCGGGAACGCCGAAAGGCTGGATCTGGCTGACGGTAACAAGCTCCGATTCTAATGTGGTAACAGCAACTGCGGTTTCTGACGGACAGAATTTGAAGGTGACATTTACTGCTAAAAATCCGGGTACGGCGACCGTCAAAATCGGTTACACCGTTTCGGAGCTGAAGATGCTGGACGGCATCGCCCAGGACAGCGATACGGCATATTATGTATTCGGCGATATTTATTATAATGTGACGGTTGGAAACGGCGGAGGGACGGATCCCTCCGATAAGCCGGCGCCTCCGACTTATACGGAGATTCAGGATGCATATGACGATACATACGGCGCCGTTCGTGTTCAGTGTCGTGGGAATGCATCACATACAGTCGGCAAGGTTTCTACCATAAGGGAGGGCAGCTATACAACGGGTGAGGTGCTTCCCTATGTCAACGATCCTGACAGAACAGGAAGCAGTATTTTCTCATACAAATGCGTTGTGGATATTGATGAACAGTATTACTGTGATTTGTATAACCGCAGCTTTCCTTCTTTGGGAACGCACGGCTTGTCGCCGGCAGAGCAGGATGTCAGCATCCCGTTCTATTATACCAGCGGCGGTTATTATAATTCCTATTATCTGGGGGCTGGATGGTATTCGTTTGCGGAAGACGTGCCGGTGTACGTTTATGTAACGTGTAAAAACTTGACGGAGTACACCTTACAGTACGACGACAATTGTGATGAAAATATTACTGTTCCCGCTGCGGTTACCCGAACGACATCTGATTCTTCCTACACATTTGATGTCGATACGACACCGCTGACCAGAGAGAATTACAGATTCCTCGGCTGGTCTGCTGATCCGAACGCGACGGAAGCAACATATCTTGCAGGATCAGCAAATCAGAAGATTACGGCACAGAAAGCTTCTCCTACAGTGACGCTGTATGCCGTTTGGCTTTCGACAGAGGTTACGTATACCGTTAAATACACTGACGGCGTAGACGGCGAAGAAGTATTTGCGGATCAGGTATACGGCGATCTGCTGTCCGGTACGGCAACGCCGGCGTTCAACGGCACGCCGGAGCGCGAAAATTATGTTTTCGCGGGCTGGAATCCTGCGGTACAGCCGACGGTGACGGGCGATCAGGTGTACACGGCGACGTGGAAGGACGATAAGAACAACAATGGAGAGGCGGACGACGAGGAAACCAAATATACGGTGACCTACACGGACGGCGTAGACGGCGAAGAAGTATTTGCGGATCAGGTATACGGCGATCTGCTGTCCGGTACGGCGACGCCGGCATTCAACGGCACGCCAGAGCGCGAAAATTATGTTTTTGCGGGCTGGAATCCTGCGGTACAGCCGACGGTGACCGGCGATCAGGTATACACGGCGACGTGGGAAAAGGCGGCTGACGTGAAGCCGCAGATTCCTTCCGCTGACGATATCAAAGACTTGCTGCGGGACAATGCGGTTAAGGTTGTATGCGCAGAAAATCAGCACGAAGAAAAGATATACGGACTCCTGGACGGAGGCTTTACGGTTGGTGAGGTTGCCGGTGACGATACAGCAGGCTATACGCTGAATGTAACAATACCGGCGGAACCGTATATCTCGGCATACAATAAAGAAGTCGGCGCAGCACACGTACTGAGCGGGGACACTGCCGGAACGATTGTTCTTCTCTATGAAAACGGAGCATGGTCTGTAAAGGCTGACAGTGTACCGGTGACATTCCTTACAGACTGCCGGAACCCGGATGTTCAGATTTATACTGTGACATATACAGACGGTGTAGAGAACGAGGAGATCTTTGCGGATCAGGTGTACGAGGCTGCCGAGGGTGCTGACACGCCGGAATTCGAGGGAACACCGGAGCGCGAAGGGTATACTTTTGCGGGCTGGGCGCCCGAGGTCGCTGATAAGGTGACGGGCGATGCGGTTTATGCCGCACAGTGGACCGCAGTTCAGGATGACACTACGGACAATGATACGACGGCTGATATCACAGATGATACCACAGCGGATGATACTACTGCTGCTGAAGATACCACAAAGCCCGTTGACTCCGACAAAAAACCGGATTACGGGAAAGCGCCGCAGACCTCTGATAATACATTGTTGCATTTTGCAGGCTTCATGCTTTCGCTGGGACTGTTCGGCTTTGCAGTCTGCGTACGCAGAAAAAAGAGTATGAAATAAGGTATAAGCTGCACGTTTGATCGGCCGATCGAGCAGACGCTGACGGATAACAGGCCGAACGCGGTACTGTTGTGAAAACCCCCATTTGTCATTTAAAAATGTGACAAATGGGGGTTGCTTCATGGGAAGTTGTACGTATGTATAACAGAGGTGATAAAGCCGGAAGAACGGAACGGATTCCGAAAAAAATGATGAAAGGACGTCAGTTCCTATTTGCGCCGGGATCTTCTGTTCGGCATCCCGCGCTGCTCTGACAGAGCGTTCATGTCCTGCACCAGGCCGTCGAGCAATCCTGCATGATGCATCTCATCGGCTCGGATGCGAAGAAGCACGGCTTTTATGTAGGGATCCTCAATTTCATCTGCAAGCGCTTGATAGGCGGCCGCAGCTTCCTTTTCTGCCCGTATGTCTCTCTGCAGAGCACGAAACAGGGTTTCCGAATCGAAGCTGTCTATATAACTGCCGCTGAAGGGGCGGAAATGACGCCGACCTTCCTCGCCGATTTGAATATTGCCGCCAAGCATATGGATCAGCTTTCCAAGCTGATGAAAATGCCGCATCTCCGTGAGTGCTATGCACTCAAAAATAGCGGCGATGGTATTGTTTTCCTCGGCATATATGATATTTTGGCGTACATAGGTCAGAATAGCGGTTAATTCTCCGTGCGGGCCGGCGAAGGGTGCATTCAGCATCAGAGCGGTACGCAGATTTTTTTCCGTACATTTGATTTCGGGATAGGGCATGTTTAAATTGCAGTTGAGCGACGGTTTCATGTAAAGTAAATTCGCCTCCTTATAGCTTTGTCGGGATGCCGACGGGAATTTGCTGAGAATAAATACAGAAGATGACACGGCGGATTTCAGAATCCGCAGCCGTATGATCTCGAAGGAAATCAGCACTTTTCCGCCCGGTTTTGCCGTGTCTCTCGTTGTATCATATGATATATCGGGAAAAACGTGCGGACTGTGCTGAATTTGTTTGTACTGCATCAGTGGGAATCCGTCAGTCTGTGAATACCGGTGCATGGAAAAGTTAACATTCGCGCACAGGCCTTGACGCAAAAACTTTTTCGAGGTATAATAGTAAAGCAGAATATTTATAGGAGGGCGTTTCCGTAATAATAACCGGAAATCGTTGATGTTATGATTAATGCAGTGGTGGGAATCAACTGGGGCGACGAGGGCAAGGGACGCATGGTGGACCTGCTCAGTGAAAAAAGCGATATCGTGTGCCGGTATCAGGGAGGCAACAATGCCGGCCACACAGTTATAAACCATCTCGGCGAGTTTAAATTAAACCTGCTGCCTTCGGGTATCTTGCGGCCGGGCGTTGTCAATGTGATGGGAAACGGTATGGTTATTGACCTTGAGCATCTTGTGGGGGAGATTGCCAAACTGCGTAAGGCGGGTATTGAAATTACGCCGCAGAGGCTGAAAATCAGCGACCGCGCTGTCATATGCTTTCCGTTCCATGTGCGGCAGGACGCTTTGGAGGAGGATCGGCTCGGTGACGCGAAATACGGCTCTACACGCCGGGGTATTGCTTATGTATACGGAGATAAATATATGAAAAAGGGAATCCGTATGGGTGAGCTTTTTGACCGCACGGCGCTGGAAGAAAGGGTTAAGTCGGTTGTTTCGTGGAAAAATCTGACCATACAGGGTGTTTACGGCGCAGAAGCGGACGAGGCCGATAAAATGCTGCAATGGCTGGATACCTTCGGCGGCGAACTGCTGCCATATATTGTCGATACGACGGAATACCTGGAGAATGCACTGAGCGAGGGGAAAACCATACTCTTTGAGGCGCAGCTCGGCGCGCTCAGGGATATTGACTTCGGTATTTATCCATATACTTCATCCTCTTATACGCTGGCGTCCTACGGGCCTATCGGCGCGGGTATTCCGGGGCATGCTGTTGATATGACGCTCGGCGTCATGAAAGCGTATTCGACGTGCGTGGGCGAGGGGCCGTTTACTGCCGAAATGTTCGGCGAGGAGGCGGAGGCGCTCAGAAAAGCGGGCGGAGAGTACGGCGCGGCAACGGGACGACCGAGACGTGTCGGCGGTTTTGACGTGGTTGCTTCAAAATACGGTGTTCGGGTACAGGGAGCGGATCAGATAGCCCTGACGAAGCTGGATATTCTGAGCGGATGGGATAAGATTCCGGTGTGCGTGGCGTACGAAATTGACGGAGAGCAGACCGTCAGCTTCCCTACCGGCGCGCGGCTGGAACGCGCCAAGCCGGTTTATGAGTATCACGAGGGCTGGAAGCAGGATATATCGGGATGCAGATCGTTTGAAGAGCTGCCGGAGAACGCGAGGGCCTATGTGGAATACATAGAAAAGGCTATGGGTTGCCCCATTAAATATGTATCTGTCGGCGCGGAGCGCGAAGCCTATCTGGAGCGTTAAAGGACAGAAAAACAGGTTTTTCATTTTGAAGAAAGACGGGCTTGCCGGCTTTCCTGACAGAAGGTAAAGCGGTTTGCCAAGAAGAGCAGGCTGAAAGCAAGCCGCTTTTGAAGAATTAAAAAAGATGTCTCCCCGCCGTACCGACGGGGGACATCTTTTTCGTGTCAGCAAAATAAATCTCTTTACAGAGTGAATGACAACCGGGATCGAAAATAATTTCACCGGGCTCTGCGGAGGCTTTGTAATATTTTAACAGCTTTTCATCAATTGCTGCAATCGGTTCTGTTCCTTTAACCGCATGTACCGGGCCGGCTTGCCTATTTTTTCTCTGTCGTTTCTGTTTTTTCGATATCTCTGTTATTAAAATATCTCCAAGATCGAGTCCGAACAATACGATGTATTCCGTCCGTTTCGGGGTGCAAAAGAGATCGGGCTATTCTGAATTCCATAATGCAAAGTCATACAAGATTTTTGCCCTGAATTCCCAATTCTTCCCGGTATTCACGGGCAATGCATTCTTCCGGAGCTTTACTGCTTTCTATGCAACTGACGAAAATTTCATATCGTCTGCGCCACGGACTTTACCGCAAAAGATAGTCTCCGCCTTCCCTGACTACGGCGGGGCAGTGCGTCAGCGGAGACGGTACGGCTGCGCTTTCATCTATTCTTTGGAAGGACGAATATGTTTCCCCATGGTCTGTTAATAGGTTTGTCATAGGGTTACCTTCTAAAACTCTGATTTGATCAAACAATAACTCCATGTGAGCTGCGATTTGAATGGCAGCCTATTTCTGTACGGGATATGCTGTTAAAACCGATCGGGAAAAATATTGTGAATGTTCGAAAGCAGGGGCAGAATATTTGTAAAGTCATATCGCAGCGTTAAAGTTCATTTACAATTTTTTTGAAAATGCGGCCGCGCTCTTCAAAATTTTTGAAAGCATCGAAGCTTGTGCAGGAGGGCGAGAGGAGAACTGTTTCACCTGGTCGGGCGAGCTCCGCCGCCTGTGTCACTGCTTCACGAAAGTCCGGCACGTGCAGGACGGGGATGCCGGAGGCCCGAAATTGTCCGGATTTTTTGAGGGCGGCCTCGATTTGAGGCGCGGCTTCACCTGTCAGGACAACGGCCGCGGCGTGCCTGCAGATCGGCTCGGCAAGCGGCTCAAATGGGACGTGCTTGTCTCGCCCGCCGAGGATGAGTATAATTTTTTCAGCTTCCGGAAAGGAATTGACAGCCGCTATGGTTCTGGTCGGGCTGGAGTCGATCGAGCTGTTATAAAACTTTACGCCTCCTTTTTCCCGGACAAATTCAATGCGGTGCTCAACGCCTTGGAAGATCCGCGCAGTCTGCCGCATAATTTCCGGCGAAACCCTTCCGTATACGGCGCCGCAGGCCGCCATATAATTTTCGACGTTATGTCTTCCGGGCAGTATGATCTCGTCTGTGTCAAATAACGGATATTCGCCGCCGCGATCTGTATAACAGATTTTTCCGCCGCGCTCATGGATGATCGCCGCCGCCTCGTTCGGCACCGTTTCGGGTGTGAAGCTGCGGAGAGAGGAAAAGTAAATGACCGAAGCTTCCGCGTTTTTGGCCATTGTGCGTGTTATCTCGTTTTCATAATTCAGAATGACTCTTCCGTCCGGCTGCTGGTACCGATACACGGCGCATTTTGCCTGTATATATTCTTCCATGTCTTTATGGAAATTGAGGTGATTCGGCGTAACGTTTGTCACAACGGCAACGGACGGCGAACGCCGGAGTGTCTGGAGCTGAAAGCTGGAAAGCTCAAGGACGGCAAGATCGCTTTCCGACATTTCCGGTGCTTCGGGAAGCAGAGGCGCGCCGATATTGCCTCCCAGAAAAACACGGCTGCCGTTTCCGTCCTCCTCGCACTGCCGCCGCAGCATGTTGGCAATCAGCGTTGTTGTCGTTGTTTTTCCGTCGCTGCCGGTGACGCCGTAGATCATCGAGGGGCACACTTCAAAGAAAATTTCCATCTCGGAGGTGACAGGGATTCCTCTGCGCCGCGCCGCCTCAAATTCCGGCAAATCATAGCGGATCCCCGGTGCTTTCAGCAGTATGTCTTCGTCTATATTTTCCAGATAGTCGTCTCCGCAGACAAGCCGGACGCCCTTCGCGCGCAGACCGGACGCGAGAGGCTGGAGAGCGTCCTCGCTTTTTTTATCACGCGCGCTTACGGCGGCGCCGGCTTTGAGCAGCATATCGATAACCGGTGTGTTGCTGATGCCGATACCGATAACGCCGACACGCTTTCCGCGGATGTATTGCAAGAATTCAGCAAGCTTTGTCGCAGACATGGCCATTTGCCTCCTTTGATAGTTCCGGCGATTCAGCCGGAGGCAGTTTTATTTTTCATACGTATCTTTACTATTATATACGAAACCGGACGTTTATGCAACTGCTCTGCTGTGCTTTGGCAAAAAAATGAGTGCATCAGGTGGATTTTTTAAAATGTTTATGGTATAATATCCGCAGAAAGCCTTGCTTCGCAAGACATTAGAGGCTTCGCCTCCCCGCGCTCTGCGCGGCTGCGGAATTGACGGCTTCCCAAAAATGCCCTTGCAAGCAAGCATTTTTGGTTCATGGTAGAATATTCGCAGAAAGCCTTGCTTCGCAAGACATTAGAGGCTTACGCCTCCCCGCGCTCTGCGCGGCTGCGGGATTGACGGCTTCCCAAAAATGCCCTTGCAAGCAAGCATTTTTGGTTCATGGTAGAATGACTGAACTGACGCAACAAGTTGCGGCTACAAGTTTCACGGTTTTACCGTGAAACTTGCGCACGGATTAGAGTATGTACTGACCAGAGACGCGTTCAGTCGGGGAGATTTCACGTCCGGATGGCGTGAAACTACGATCAGTACAATGCTCGGTCATACGGGATATCACAAATTATCCCATGTATATTTTTATAGTTGTATCATCTCCGTGTGAAACACGACGATGAAGTAAAAGGACGCACTGACCATAATGGGAGACGGTGTTTTAGGATCTCTCTACCTTAATTTACATTTGAAAGGAAGTTCAGACAATGTCGCAGAAATGGAATCCGGAGCTTGAGAAGCTGAATCAGAAAGCAGAAAGCGCCCTTGAAGAGGTGTTCAGGGAATACGATCGGTTGGCCTATGTCAATACGGAAAAGGTGATGGAGGCGTTTGCGTTGTTCCGCGTGTCGGATACCATGTTTGCAGGCAGCACCGGATACGGCTATGGAGATACCGGCAGGGAAGCGCTGGACGGAATTTATGCGCGAGTTTTCGGTGCGGATAAGGCGATTGTCCGGCATTCCATTGTAAATGGCACCCAGGCGCTGACCATTGGGCTGTTTGCTCTGCTGCGGCCGAAGGACTGCCTGCTCTCCATAACGGGCCGCCCGTATGATACGCTGCGGGAGGTCATCGGCGAGAACGTCTCCGACGGCAACGGTTCTCTCAGGGATTTTGGGGTGGATTACCGTGAAATTTCGCTGACAGACGAGGGGAAAATCGATCTGGCCTCTGTCCGCGAGACACTGCGCCGTGAAAGAGATCGCATCCGCGTTGTGTTTTTGCAGCGCTCAAGAGGGTACCTGAACAGGCCTTCTCTGTCTGTTGCAGAGATCAGGGAGGCTGTTCGAACTATCCGTGAATGCTCTTCTGCCTTTATTATGGTGGATAACTGCTACGGAGAGTTTACAGAAGCCGAGGAGCCGACGGCGGTCGGCGCGGATCTTGCAGTCGGATCGCTTATTAAAAACCCGGGAGGCGGTATGGCGGAGAGCGGCGGTTATCTGGCGGGGAGCGCGCGCGCGGTTGAGCTTGCCGGTTACCGCCTGACCTCGCCCGGAACAGGAGCTGAGGTCGGCGCTACGCTGGGAAGTACACGAAGTCTTATGAAAGGGTTGTTTTTTGCTCCGCATATCGTTGCTCAGGCGCTGAAAACCGCGGCGTTCGCGGCTTATATCTTTGAAGCGCTCGGTTACGGGGTTTCACCCCGATGGAACGATGTCCGTTCCGATATTATTCAGACGGTGCGGTGCGGCACGCCGGAAAAGCTCTGCGCCTTCTGCCGTGGGATTCAGGCTGGATCTCCCGTAGATGCCTTTGTCGTGCCGGAGCCGTGGGACATGCCTGGATACAGCGATCCGGTTATTATGGCGGCGGGAACCTTTGTTCAGGGGGCTTCGATTGAGCTGTCGGCTGACGGTCCTTTGCGTCCGCCGTACACAGCCTTTTTCCAGGGAGGCCTGACGTTTGAAAGCGGAAAATACGGTGTTCTGCGGGCTGCTTCTGAAATGATGGATTTGCATAAGCCGACCGTCTGAGGACGGAAGCCGGCGTGAAAGTTCACCTTTTCTTTGCTTATAACTTAAGCAAGATGTCTCCCTGCCGCCTTGCCGGAAGTTTTGCCTCTCTCGGCGGCGGGGTTCCATTCAGTGGGAAGTCAATCCCCCGCTGAATGTCATGTCACGCCTCCATGGCGGGGGTAAGCCCCTTATTAAATTTTTATAGAAACAGGAAAGCGCGGGACGGTTAGACATTTTGACTGATGCTGTACGTACCGGCGGAGCCGCAGCGGAAAGCTGAATTTGGTAAGAACTGCGCTGTTCGGTGAATATCCGGTATAAATATAGTATGGTCTGCCGCAGGTGTGAAATCTACCGAGCCCATTTTTTTGCGTCAAATGTACGGATTGTTGATTCAGTATAAGCGGATTCTGTACGAAAGCAAAGCGGGATTTTTAGATTTGCTAGTGAAAGTTTCCGGTCTGGCTGCTGAACAAATCGGTGAAATGCGGACGCGAAAGAAAATTCGTCCGAACGCCTAAATGCCGGTGCGGATCCTGCGCTTCCCTGTCACGTTTCGGGTGTGCAAAGCTCCCTATTATTGAAGAATCCGGCGGCATTCCGCTTCCGGACAGCTCATGAAAGGCATAATCAATGATGAAACAAACAGACAGAAAAATGGAAAAAATTCTTCAGCGTGTATCCAAGCCCGGACGGTATACGGGCGGCGAGATAGGGCAGACGCTGAAGGACAAAGCGGAGGTACGCGCGCGTTTTGCATTCTGCTTCCCGGATACGTATGAAATCGGCATGTCGAATTTGGGCGTGCGTATCCTGTACGGCGCGCTGAATGCGGAGCCGGAGGTCTGGTGCGAGCGCTGCTACGCACCGTGGACCGACATGGAGCAGGAGCTTCGGCGTGCGAAAATTCCGCTGTATGCGCTGGAGAGCGGAGATCCTTTGGGGGCATTTGATTTTATCGGCTTTACTCTGCAGTACGAGCTGTGCTACACCAATGTCCTGAATATGCTGTCGCTCGGCGGTATTCCGCTTCTTGCGTCAGAGCGGGAGGAGGGGGATCCGATTGTTGTGGGCGGCGGTCCGTGCGCGTACAATCCGGAGCCGCTGGCCGATTTCTTCGATATCTTTTCGATCGGCGAGGGGGAGGAGGCCCTGCCGGAGCTGACGCGGCTGTATATCGGTATGAAAAAAGACGGTACGTATTCCCGTCAGGCGTTTCTGCGCGCTGCCGCTGCGCTTGGTGGATTTTATGTGCCCTCGCTGTATCGGGTGTCCTATCATGAGGACGGCACGCTCGCCGAGTGTACGCCTCTGTTCACGGATGTTCCGGCCCGCGTGACCAAGCGGATTGTTCGGGATATGGACAAGGCGTACTTTCCCGATCGGGTTGTGCTGCCGTATATCGAGACGGTTCATGACCGGATCATGCTTGAGGTGTACCGCGGCTGTATCCGAGGCTGCCGGTTCTGTCAGGCGGGAATGGTTTTCCGTCCGGTGCGGGAAAAATCGCCGGAAACGCTGAATTGCCAGGCGCGATGTCTGTACGAGGCAACAGGCTATGACGAAATATCGCTTTCCTCGCTCAGCATCAGCGATTATTCGGAGCTGAATTCGCTGACTGATTTGCTGCTTGAGTGGACGGATGAGCGGAAGGTGAGCCTGTCGCTGCCCTCGCTGCGCGCGGACAGCTTTTCCAAGACGCTGATGGACAGGATATCAACTGTCAGAACCAGTACGCTGACGTTTGCGCCGGAAGCCGGAACGCAGCGTCTGCGTGACGCAATCAACAAAAACGTGCGGGAAGAGGATTTGCTCAGCGCCTGCAAGACAGCTTTTGACGCCGGTAAAAATCAGGTAAAGCTGTATTTTATGCTGGGACTTCCGACGGAGACTGCAGAGGATCTGGAGGGAATTGCGGCGCTCGGCAAGACTGTTGTGGAATCATATTACGGAAATCCGAACCGGCAGAAGGGGAAAAGCGTGAGCGTAACGCTGAGTGTCGCTGCCTTTATTCCCAAACCTTTCACGGCTTTTCAGTGGGAGAAGCAGGATCCGCTTGAAGTGATGTGCGATAAGCAGCAGCTAATAAAACGAGCCGTAACGGACCGCAAAATCCGCTATCATTATCACGACGCAAAGGTGAGCCGCCTGGAGGCGGTGTTTGCCCGCGGCGACAGGCGTCTGGGACGCGCGCTTCTGGAGGCGCATCGGAGGGGTGTCCGCTTTGACAGCTGGGACGAGTATTTTTCTTACGAAACATGGATGGAGGTATTCCGGGACACGGGAATCGATCCGGATTTTTACACCACCCGCGGATACGGGACGGAGGAGCGGCTGCCTTGGGATGTCATTGATATCGGCGTGGATAAAAGCTTCCTTCAAAGGGAACGGGAACGCGCATACCGCGCGCAGACCACCGGAAACTGCAAGGAGGCGTGCGCCGCTTGCGGCGCAAATCGTTTGGGAGGTGAAAAGACATGGTGTGCAGCGATACCGCCGGAGAAAAAAAACTGACGCCGCAGGATACGGCAGTTTCCATGCGCTTTTGCTTTGGCAAGCTGGGGCGTCTGAAATACATATCGCATCTTGACGTAAACCGTACATTGCAGCGCGCGCTGACACGTGCCGCTCTGCCTCTCCGCTATACCGAGGGCTTTAATCCGCACCCGCGGATGGTGTTCGCTCTGCCGCTTGCTGTAGGCGTTGAAAGCACCTGTGAATATCTGGACGTGTCGTTTGCGGAACCCATAGATGCCGGAGAAGCTATGGTGCGTCTGAACCGGGAGCTGCCGGAGGAAATGCAGATATCAGAGATATATGCGCCGGTTTTTCCATTTAAAAAAATTGGTTGGGCGTTCTATGAGCTGACGCTTTGGGGAGCCTTTGAGAAAGATTTTCCGGATAAGCTGGCCTCTCTTTTAAAATCGTCGCCTCTTATTGTTACGAAACGGACAAAAAGCGGCGAAAAGGAAACAGATATCGCGCCGTTTATCCGAATTTCGGCGGTTACGGAGGATATTGCGGAGGACGGCGGACAGCTTGTGCGGATTTCCGCCAGGCTGTGCGCTGACAACACAAATTTTTTGAATCCGATTTATCTTGTTCGGGCGGCGGAGAAATATCTGAACCTCTGCCCGGACGACGCCGCGAAACAGAATGCCGGCAGCTCGGTGCTGAATTTTATGAATATCAGGCGGAGCGGGGTTCTGCTGGAGGACGGCGTGACAGTGTTTCACTGAGCTGCCGACCGCCGCGAGGAGAGGCGTATTGACCGAAGGATTGTTCAGCGTCCGGCTGGGGAGAGGAAAAGGCTCTGCCGTCGTTCGGAGTACGGCTTCCTTGGCGAAACAGAAACCGCTAGGGCGCGCACCGCTTTTTTATACGGCTTCGATGCGCTGCTTTTTGCTGCTTTGCTCTCGCTCCGGTAAAAAGGCTTGGAAAATTAAGCTTCAGTCTGGCTTTGCGGCTCTTTGCATCCGCCGTAAATACATTTGCTTTGTAAACACTGAAAATTCAGATAAATAAAAAAGCTTTCAGGGGGTGAAAGCTGTGGTCACAGGAAAAAACGGGGCGGGACAATATATCAGCGAAATCGCGCTGCGCGAGCCGCTTCCGAAGGGTTCCTATCTTACCGGACTTCCGGCGGTGAAGCATCTTGCCTCCGGAAATGCACTTTCTCTGCGGAGCAATGTAACTTTTTTTGTCGGTGAAAACGGTACCGGAAAATCTACATTGACCGAGGCCATTGCCGTGGCATACGGCTTCAACGCCGAGGGCGGCTCACGTAATTTTTCCTTTGCCACTATGCAAACCCATTCGGAATTGTGGAAATATCTGACGCTTTCCCGGCACAAGTACGCAAAGGACGGATTTTTTCTGCGCGCAGAAAGCTTTTACAATGTCGCGTCAAATATAGATGAGATGGATCAGGAGCCTTCGTTTTCCTCTCCTGTCATACAGAGCTATGGCGGCGTTTCTCTGCACCGGCAATCGCACGGTGAAAGCTTTCTGGCGCTGGTGCAGAATCGTTTCGGCGGAAACGGTCTGTACATTCTGGACGAACCCGAGGCGGCGCTGTCTCCGACGCGGCAGCTCTCGCTCATGGCTGAGATTGACAATCTGGTGCATAAGGATTCGCAGTTTATCATTGCAACGCATTCGCCGATACTGATGACCTTTCCCGGAGCTCTGATCTATCAGTTTTCAGCAGACGGTGTGGAGGCTGTCACTTATCGGGATACCGAGCACTACCGGCTGACACGCAGGTTTCTGGAAAATCCCGAAAGGATGCTCGGATACCTGTTTGAGGATTTCCGAGAGGGCGGGAATGAATATGAAACCTAAACCGCGGTATTTGCACACAGAAGCTCATGGATACAGAAATAAATATTGGAAAGGATGCAGAGAAATGATCATAGATGCACACACACACTGTTTTCCCGACAGGCTGGCGGAAAGAGCGATAGCAAAGCTGGCGGCAACCAGCAGCATCCAGCCTGCTGCGGACGGCACACTGAAGGGACTGCTTCAAAAAATGAATGAGGACGGCATTGCGCAGGCGGTGGTTTGCCATATCGCAACCAATCCGAGACAGCAGGACAGCGTCAACCGGTTTGCCGTCGAAATCAACGGGTTCGCTGGAGGACGCATCTGCTCGCTCGGTTCCGTCCATCCGGATTCGGAAAATATCGAGGAGACGGTGGCATCACTGAAAGCGGCCGGGCTTCACGGCATCAAGCTGCATCCCGACTATATGCAGACAATGGTTGACGATATGCGCTTTGATCCTATTTTCGGCGCGTGCGAGGAGATGGACATGCCTGTCGTGATTCACGCGGGATACGATCCGGTATCTCCTGAACTGATTCACGCAGCGCCTGCACGGATTGCCGCGGTGCTGGACAGGCACCGGAAGCTGAAGCTCGTTGCGGCGCATATGGGCGCCTGCCGGCAGAGCTCTGAAGTCGAAAAATATCTTATAGGCAGGGATGTGTATATCGATACCTCTATTTCGCTTCTTGAGATGGAGCCGGAGGCGGCTGTGCGGATGCTGACGCACCATGCTGCAGACAGAATTCTCTTTGCAAGCGATTCGCCGTGGTCATCGGCTTTGGATACTTACCGGTACCTGAAGGGGCTAGCGCTCGGTGCGGAGCTTGAAGAGAAAATTTTCTGTCAGAACGCCCGCCGTCTCTTTTCCCTCCCGGAACCGAATCCCGGGCACTCCGTCGTCTGAAAGGATACTACATCGGATCGGTGATATTTCAATACAGAGGAAAATTCCGCGGTAAATATACAGTAAGAAAGGGCGCGGATTCGTTTCGAATCCGCGCCCTGAAGATATTTATGCCATTATAGCGAGCGGTTTGCGCCTGCTGAGTGTGTCTGTCAATTTGTTTAAACAGAAGGAATTTGATACACTCGGACGGAAAGGCTTCCCCGTGCTGCGCTGCTATTTTATGCCGCGCAGAATCAGGGTGATTGTGACGTTTGTATCCCACACCTTGACGCCTGAATCATATAGGGCAAGTCTTTTGTCATATTTCGCGTTTGCCTGTCTTTTCAGCTCCGACAGCTCATCATTCCGGATGAGATCCGGCGCAATATGCCCCATGATCTCTATGCTGTCCAGATGCGTCCGGCGGTTTGCCTCAATCATCGCATGTGCGGTCTGCTTTGAAAACATCGGGTTGTCCGGCGTGAGATTGACAACAGCATAGTCAAGTAAAACGTTTCGGAAGCCGTATTTCTCCATGCATAGAGGATATTCGGATTCATCCATCGGATAAGAGCAGACGCTGTAGGTCTGATTGATTTCATCATACCGCTTTTCCACCCGGCTCCACAGCTCTTTTTCAAAGTCAGACTGTTCGGAAATGCACGGCGCAGGAATATGGATTCCGCGTCTGGCTGATAATACAAGACAAACGCCGTCCGGCTTCAGCACTCGATACTGCTCGCTGAAAAACTTCGATGGCTCTATATGCTCCGCAACCGTATTGGAGATTGCCGCATCAAAGCTGCATTCCGGAAAAGAAAGAGCTGTCGCATCCCCTTCACGGAAAGCTATGTCCGGAGCCTTCTTCGCTGCAAATTCTATGAAATGGCTGTCCCGGTCGATACCGACTATTTCTGCCTTCGGATACCATCTATGCAGGGCCTGCGCCAGAGCGCCGGGCCCGCATCCGATTTCCAATATCCTTTCCTTGTCCTCCAGAGCAAAGGACGGCAGATATTTTTCTTTAAAATTATCTGAAAATCTAAGCTGTCTTGTAAAATAGAGCGTATCAGTTTTTTGTATATTGGATGACCATACCGTATTCATATGTGTGACGACCTTTCCCGCAGCTTCTGCGCCGCTTTTTTACAACCACACCGGGATCATACAAATGTATTTTATTTCAACGCTCTTTGAAGAACTTTTACTTAATGATATATTTTATTTTCCGTCAAGAGAATAGAGAGCTTCCCATGTTTTCTTATAAACTGTATCGCGGTCAATGGACTTGAGATAGATCATCTTGTGACGGGTGGAGTCGAAAGCATAAACTCTTTCGTCGGTAATTACGGGGGTTGGAACTATCTCAAGCTCTGCGCATTCGGGGCAATGAAGAATAGCGGGCGCGCCGATATCCCAAATAATGCGAAGCCAGTCCGGGCGGCAGTTTGCCTGATGATATACTTCATCGGTGATTTCAAAGAGATAGTCACAGAGCTTGTTGTGATTCCTGAGCGTGCAAGCATTTTCGTAATTTGTTGTAAGAACGCTTGTGACACACCAGGCAGGGCAGAGAACAAGGGGAACGCCGCAGTTAAGAAGATGCGGCCCGCCGGTAAAGTCTTGAACGAGATTAAATTCATCGAGGTTTGGGGAGTCAAGCTGGTTTCCCCCAAGCCATAC
>CAKTAA010000006.1 GCA_934526185.1 uncultured Eubacteriales bacterium
GTGCTATGAGCGTATAACAAGCATCATCCAAAAAAAAACTGCCCCTGTGCCGTCACACAGAAGCAGTTGGAAGATACCATAGGGGCAAGCCCTACAATGATACCTGTCAAAATTATTGTATCACTTGCCCTTGTGAAAGTCTACCCATTTTCACGAAAGGACAGGTGATTTCTTGAAAAATCCTAATGGATATGGTTCAGTTGTCAAGCTTTCAGGGAATAGAAGAAATCCCTTCTGTGCCAGGAAAACAGTTGGATGGAATGACAAAGGGCAACCGATATATAAGCCTATCGGTTATTACCCTAATAGAAAAACTGCAATGATTGCTTTAGCCGAATATAATAGAAATCCCTATGATATAGACTTATCCAAGATAACCATGAAAGAACTGTTTGAAAGATGGTCTGCAAGGGATTTCCCCAAAATGTCAAAATCATCAGCTTCAAGCCATAAAGCAGCTTTTAAGAAGTCTGAAGCTTTACACAACATAGCCTATAAAAAAATCAAGGCTTACCAAATGCAAGAAATTATTGATAACTGTGGTTGTGGATATTCAACCCAGGGGGCAATCAAAAACTTGTTTGGTCAGCTTGATAAATATGCTTTGGAATTGGATATAATCACAAAGGTTAATTCTGTCCTTATTCACGCTGCACCAATTCCACCAAGCACAAAGCAACCTTTTACAGAAGATGAAATAAAGCTTCTTTGGGAAAACCAAGATGAACCCTATGCGGATTCTGTTTTGATTCTGATTTATTCAGGATTCAGAATCAATGAACTGCTTTCCTTGAAAACCGAAAACATCAACCTTGATGAAAGATACTTTCAAGGGGGTTTGAAAACTAAAGCGGGGAAAGATAGGATTGTACCAATCCATGATAGGATATTTGAAATGGTCAAAGCCAGGGTTGAAGAAGGCAATGAATACTTGATTTCCTGGAATGGAAATAAAATGTCAGCAACTCAATATTACACTGTTTGGAACGAATACTTAAAGAAGCTGAACCTGGAACACACCCCCCATGAGTGCCGCCATACCTTCAGAAG
The DNA here is from genome assembly GCA_934526185.1 of uncultured Eubacteriales bacterium. GTDB lineage: Bacteria > Bacillota > Clostridia > Oscillospirales > CAG-272 > CAKTAA01. The sequence goes on from CAKTAA010000006.1 coordinate 1,051, forward strand.
TAGGCTTGATTCAGCGGGAGCAAATAAGGTATGTATTGATTTAATGATGGGGCATAAATCTAAGGAAGTTGGGGAAAGAGTTTACACCCACAAAACCATCAAAGAACTTCAAGAAGCGTTAGTGTTAGTAACATGATAGTAACAGAAAAAGCCCACAACCTAATATTTACAAGGGAATTGCGGGCTTTAGAAATTGTTGCGCCAATATTTTGAATGGAAATTTTCTTTATCCGTTTGGAGTAACCGTACATAATTGTTTCGTACGCGGCAATAAAAACAATCAGAGAGATTGCAAGAGCAGCGAAGTCAAAATGGTATTCAGGGATATCGTCTATTTCTGAAAACACAACAGTTACCATAACCTTAAGCAGTAAAAACTGATAGACAGAACCTACGGCAAATCCCATAAATGCAAACGGCCGATAGCCTCCGAGAATTGCTTTGCTGCATGTCCGGTGGCTGTACCCCAGTACTTTCATCATCGCCATGGTTTTTGTATTTTCTTTCACCACAGTCGAAAGTGACAGAAACAGAGTTACAAACGCAAGAATCAAGCCGATGGATATCATCATAAACGCAAAGGCCTCGCTCGCCAGTTTTTTCATTGAAAAAGACATCTGTGTCATGGACGAAAAGCAGAACGCCGAAAAAGCAATAAAAAAGACGAGTGTCTTTCTGTCCTTTACTGTATGCTTACGCAAATCCTGCAGAAACGGGAGGTTCTTTGTTTCTGTTCTACCGCCCCTGATTTTTTTACCTTCCCGTTTTCCATTAAGCAAATCCAATATAGGGGCTTTTAATGTAAAAGTAGCATACAGGATCGAAGTAAAAAGAAAAAAGACAACGGGCAAGCCAATCAGCAGACACACCACGGTGGGGTGAAAACGGACCTCGGTATCAGGAAAAAGCTTATCTGCATTTTGCAGCCTGTAAAATGTTGGCAAATAGGAAAAGGCAAGGAGATACCCCAAACTGCAGCCAGTGAAAATGCTGATTCCGAATACCCAGAAGTGCTTGGCAATGCTCATATTAGAATAACCGAGCGCCTTTAAAATACCAAGCTCTCTGCCATGTGTGTCAATATAGTTCTTCACGTAGAACAAAAGCATGATAAATGCTGTGATAAACAAACAGCCGCCTGTAACGATACATGTCACCTTTCCCATAGAAATTTGTGCTTCGTACATTGCTCTGCCCGCTTCTGTTGCTATCTGATCCCTTACGCTGACAACATCCATATTGTAATTTAAAAACAAGGTGCATACAAAAACCGAGCAGCAGGCAATGACGGAAATACCAATTAGCTTGACAGCATCTTTGATTCCTATTACCATACGCTTACCACCCGATTTCATATGCAGATTTTTGATTCTGGTTTGTATAACTGCTCACAATCATTCCGCTGTTCATCCTGACGACAGCATTCGCCATTTCCGCTATATTCTGGTTGTGTGTAACCATCACAACAGAAAAGCCGTATTTCATATGCAGCTTGCAGATATAGTCAAGTACCTGTCTGCCTGTATTCTCGTCCAAAGCTCCTGTAGGCTCATCTAAAAACAATACTTTCGGTTTCTTGGCAAGTGCGCGGGCAATGGATACCCGCTGCTGTTCACCCCCCGACAATTCTCCCGGATATTTTTTCAGTTTATTCTCCAGACCAACGGCTGAAATCACCCTGCGGTAGTCCGCATTTCCCGCAAGATCTGCGCCCATGCGGACATTCTTTTCCACGGTCATATTGGGAAGCAAATAGTATTGCTGAAAAATAAATCCAACCGTTTCCTTCCGGAATGCGGTAAGCTCTTTATCCGGCAGAACTGTGATGTCGGTTCCATCATATTTGATGCTTCCCTCATCGGGACGCTCCAGACCGGACATTATATTCAGAAGCGTAGTTTTCCCGGAACCGGAAGGACCTAAGATGATGTTAAAAGTTCCGTCGGCAATTTTCAGACTGATTCCATTCAAAACCCGTTGTCTGTTTTTGTCGGTTCCATATGATTTTATAATGCCTGAGAGTTCAATCATTCTGCACACACCTCTTCATCTCTTTTAACAAACTTTGAAAAACTTCCGTAAGCATCCGGCTAATGTCTTCCAAAGAGAAAAAACAGACTCGTCGGGCATAAAGAACCGCTATTCCGTGTGCATATATTCCCATATGCATATATATTGTTTTCGCTTCCTCCCAACTCAAAGCATACGGTTCACGGACAGAGGTCAAAATTGTTTCATAATTGTCATCAATTTCCGGAAAAAAGCTCGCCGCATTCGTCATTTGCGTTTCGGACATAAACAATAGCTGAAATAGATTCGGCTCCTCTTTTGCAAAAAGAATGTATTGCATCCCCACACCTTTAAAGGCAGGGTTACATTCCAAGCCCCGATTGATATATTCTGCATATATTTTTTTTGCTGCCCCTATCACTTCCTTTTGAACCTGCTCCATGCTTTGAAATACTGTGAAAACAGGCCTTGCTGAACTGCCGAGCTTTGAGGCAAGCATTCTTGCTGTAAGTGACTGAACTCCGTCATTTCTGACAATAGATAATGCGGTCTGAACAATCTCGTCTGCGGTAAATTTGGCTTTCGGCGGCATATACTTTCCTTCATTTAATAAATTCTATTTAAAACATTCGTTTTAATACAGTTGTTTTTATTATATATATAAAATATGATTTTGTCAATAAGTTTTTTAAATTTTTCATATGCTGCCTTGCTTGGTGCGGTAAAATAATAAAAAAACGGACTTTACAAAAACGCAAAGCCCGTTTTCCATAGTTAATTGCTACAATGGTCGAAATTAATTTATTTTATCAGAAGACATCATCAAATTACAATTTGATAATCTGCTCCTCATACGGCATGTTTTTACGGAAGTTCGGCATTTCTATCACTCTGCCGTTATTGGTGATCGACAGCTCGCTCAACAGGCCGACAGCGGTCCATTCGCATGCCTTATATACGTCAAACTCCGGCTGTGTGTTGGTGTTGATCGCATTGATAAAGTCCTCGACAATAAAGAAGTCACCGCCGCCATGTCCGGCTCCCTTCTCGGAATCGGAAGCTGCCTTGTATCTGTCGGGCAGATATTCGTTGAAATCAGACAGTGGTCTCCATGACGTATAACCGGTAGGATTGTCATCCGTCGCGATAGCGATCTTCGCAACATCTCCAAGTCCGCGCGGCGCCTCATACGCCCCCTTCGTTCCCTGAAGCTGATAATATGTCATGCAGTGCGGACGGTTCGACATGCAGTCCACGCGAATCTTGACCAGTTTTCCGCTTTCAAGCTGGCACAGCGTCTGTGACAGGTCATCCTGACGCAGACCCACACCGTTATGGCAGCCGGGACCAAATGAAGCTATTGATTTTACGCGATCATCGTCAAACCACATCATAACCGGGCCAAGGCTGTGTGTCGGATAGAAGCTTCCTCTCTTGCCGAACTGCCAGTAATGACGCCAAGAAATCTTTCCGTTTCCATACTGACGCAGTTCCTTGCAGTCATGGGTATATTCACCCTCGCCGTAATAAATATCGCCGAAGAAGCCCTTTCTCTTAAGGTTTCTGACAAGCTGCATGTCGGGCATATAGCAGTAGTTTTCAGCATACATGTAAATTTTGCCGGACTTTTCAACGTTTTCGATGAGCCACCAAAGTTCATCCATTGTCACGCCGGCGGTAACCTCGCTCATAACGTGCTTGCCGGCTCTCAGGGCAGCAATTGCCTGCGGCACATGGCACTGCATCGGCGTCGCAATGATAACAGCATCAATATCGCTTTCCAGCATATCGTCAAATACACGGAACACCTGCTTGTCTGTCAGCCCCAGCTCTTTTTTTCCGCGCTCCAGGGTTCCCTCGTCCAAATCACACAAACCGGCAATCTGAACATCCTCGCGTGCCTTCAGTCCCATTATGGTCGAGAAACCTCTTGCGCCTACAATACCAACTTTAACCATGCTTTTCTCCATTTCTCCGGCGATTTTCCGTGTTCATACGGAAACGCTTATCTGCTTTTTCCACGCCGGTTCACAGCGCCGTCCCCTGCTTCTTTACAATAGAAGCTAATCCACCCTTTCCGGCACATGTATTTTTTGTTTTTCAGGGCGGGGGGATTATAACGACTATATCATATCATGAATTTTCTAAATTTGATATCCGCAATAGTTACAATTATGATTGTTTTTTTTTTCATTATTTGTATATTATTAATATTTTTTGTTTTTATTCCCAGATACTTTTCATAACGGTTACTCATCACATGCAGAGTTGCCGGATTTTCGTTATCATAAAGTCATGTACTCTTTCACTTCGCCGTCGCCGTGATCTGCATTCGAATACCACTGTTATAGTGCGGTTTTCTTCCCCGTCTTTTGATTTCAGGCTGTTTATGCAGAATCAGCTTTTCACCGGTTTCGTTCAATCGCGATAAAGGGAACCGCCATTTCGTCCTCGATCAGACCTGCATGCGCTGCCTTTAAAGCCTCGCCACTGATTTGAGGTGTGAGATCAATAGCCGTATTGCCGATGGCTGCCGCAAGATAATCACCGACAAAGCCGAGGGAACGTGGGTGGGGCGTCCACGGCCAAAATAATTTTAGGAAAAATACCTCGTCCTTTGTAAACAATCGACAACAATCGCCAAAATGCCGCTCAAATTCGGTTTCAAACTGCTTCTTTCTATCAAGCTTAACGAAGAAAGACAACGCTCTCGACTCTATCGACGGCTCACGTTCAAGGCATGCGATGATTTCCGGGTATTCCGAAGATAACGCCGCTCTGTATCCACAAGCCCATGATCGGCCGTCACGACGACTAGCGTATCTGAAAGCGCGCGCACATTTTTTCGATAAGCTCGTTTATCTGACGGATATCCGCAGTGATTTGTTCATGTCGCGTACCGAGACCGTGTATGTCGTAATCCGGCTGATGCCAGTAAGTATAGATATATTTTATTCCATCTCTGCCGCACAGGCTTGCCACGGAATCGCATATTTCTTCCACGCTTTGGCTATGGGCCGTAAACGCAGAAATGTGGTGTGCCTCCGCACGCCCCGTCTCGTGAATTTTTCTGAACGGATTTATACGGGAGATAACGCCGTGCGACATGATACTCAGCGGCAGGTTCGCCGTCCGTTCCGAATAGCGTATTTGAAAAAATATTGACATTAGCGCCGATTTCATCAAAATACAGGCTCCATCCGAGCCATCCGTGCTCAATCGGTGACATCCCGGTTTCCATTGTCACAGTCGCCGCCGTTGTCGTCGCGGGAAACACCGATGAAATGGTTGTCTGAACGTGCCTTATGAGATAAAGCATCTGCGCGGGCAGATGCTTTTAAGTATGGACGTCCCCATGCCGTCGAACAACATAACGACGATATTTTACCAATTATTCCGAAGCAGTTTATCAAGCTCCGGCAGCGTATCGTGCGCTGTATCTGCACCGTAGTGAACAAGAACGGAAGAAATCAGGGACAATGAGCTATGGAGATATTTCATATTCATATATTTTTCGCTATTCTTTCTTTTTCAAAAGAAGCTTTTACGTTATAAACACGTTTTCACGTGTAAACGAAGAACGATTTTCGCCTATGCTTGCGTATTCATCTACCGATCCGCTGGATACTCCTTATAATAAACATCTTGCTTGGAACGAAAGCCAAAAAAGGATTCCGTCCGGTCCACACACCGGCCATCATCCGAGTCCACGCTTAGCGAGCACTGCGGTTCTGGAGGATTTATTGCAATCCGAATTTCAAATACGCTATCATTTTCCCCGGAAGCTCTTCGAGTGAACAGTCCAAAAGGATTTCAGAACCTCGCATGCCGATGCCTTCCAGGGTATGCGCATCGGAATTGATTAAAAACGCGCCGGACGGAACAAGTCCCGCTGCTGTCAGCATTTCACGCCGCTCATATTTGCTGAATTCATAGGCAGCATACCCAGATTCCGGTGCGATAGCTCCCAGCGTGGAAACTGCGCTATTGGCATCCTTATCTATGTGCGCAGGGACTGCCACACCGCCGAAGGATTCAGCCATCGCCGCCGCGTCATCAAAGGATATCGAGGTTGCGTTGATCAGCAGATAATCCACCTCTCCGCGAACCTTATCCTCTACGTCCACAACATATTGTCCGCCGAATATATCCTTGCGGTTGTCCACGCGAATGAGCCGCTGCTCCACATAATAGCCGCAGGACTCCGCCTGTGCAGCCGTTTCAAAAAGGCAAAGCACATGTATATCCTCAGATGTCGTCAGTTCCAGCCCGCAGAGCGAGGCGAGGCCGTATTCCCGCGCCGCACATTCAAAAGCACAACAGTTTCTCGCGCTGTTATGATCGGTCAGCGCCGCCAGATCCAGCCCGTTCAGCTTCGCAAATCCCGCAATGGATGCGGGTGTCATATCATCCGCGCCGCACGGCGACAGACAGGAATGTATATGTAAATCGTATCGGTATCTCAAACCTGACCTCCGGTACCGGCGCAGTCCGCAAAGCTCTGCGTTTCCGCCGGCATGACGAAAAAAATGTACCCCCTGTTTGCGCTGTTTTTCAGCAGCATATTCAGCATTCACAGTTCCGACAATTCGTGGCAGTCAGCTTCACAGTCAATTACACGCCGCGCGCCGCACAGATATCTTCCAATAAAAATGAAATACTGTTCTCTGCGGACAACAGACATCAGTCTGGCCGAAAATTCTTCTGCCGATTTATTTTGGAAATTGATTTGCGGTGAAAGCACTGCTCCATTTTCCCTCTTTCAGAAGCATTCGCTGCATACTTCCTCAAGGCAATAGCGTGAGCGCACATAAGGCTCCCGATTCATCCACCGTCCGTTGGTAAAATCCGGAATCGGAACCGGCATGCTGCCCATGGCAATAGACTGCTCGGACAATGCCGACACCGCCATCCAGGAGGCCATATCATACGCATCGATGGGTACTGCGGTGCGTGATTTGACCGCCTCGACAAACGCACGCATGACCAAAAAATCGATCCCGTCGTGCCCGCCGACTGCATGATCGCGGTAATCCCTCCACAGAGGATGCATATGTTCGTCATAATATTCCTCAAGGTCCCGGAATTCGTGCGCTTCTCCGCCATCCAGAAGCACACCGTGCTTGTCCTCCATCCAAATACCCTTTGTTCCCTGAACACGGCCGCCTCTGGAATACGGCCGGGGCAGCGTGGTATCATGCGTGAGCAGTATGGTTTCGCCGTGAGCGCATTTAATGGATGTGGTCACAATATCACCCATTGCAAACGGATACGCTGCATTTTCATAACCTTCTCCGCGTCGGGAACGGATCCACTCGTTGACACCGCCTGAACGTGAAGCCATAGAAGTCAGCGTGAGCATCCGATTGCCCCGGTTGATATTTAAAAACTTTGAAATCGGCCCCAGCTCATGCGTCGGATATACCTCCGCGTTCCGATGCATATAATTGCGGAGGCGGTAGTGGCGCGCTTCTCCTCCTGTCGCCACCTCTTCACGCAAATCATGCTGGTATCCTCCCTCGCAGTGTACAAGCTCGCCGAACATACCCTTTTTCACCATGTTCAGAACAGTCATTTCCTCCAGACCATAACAGCAGTTTTCCAGCAGCATAACCGGAATTCCTGTTTTTTCATAGGTTCGTACAAGCTCAAAGCACTGCTCGACAGAATAGGCTCCGCCCACCTCCGACGCCGCATATTTACCGGCCTGCATCGCGTCAATACAAATATCGATGTGTGCCTCCCAGGACGACGGTGTGATCACTGCGTCAACCTCCGGCAGAAGCAGCAGTCTTCTGTAATCCGCCGCCATCTCCGGCGTATTGCCCCTCTTATCCCTCACCATCTGACGTGCGCACAGCATCCGGTCTTCATACAGATCGCTTACGCCGCATACACGGACATCGGGCATTGTATCCAGTATCATATCCAAAAGCGCTGTTCCGCGCATTCCCAAACCGATTATCGCTACATTAATCTGCTCCATGCTTTTTCATTATCCTTTCTGCTTAAGCAATGGGTTCGCTGTTTATTTTCCGGCCGCAGGTTTTCACTCCCAAGCAACCGGATTTTCTTTTCAGCACATTGTAACACAGAATTTCCGCATTGTAAAGAGGCGGTATGCAATTTTATCCGTCTCGCCGCTCATCCGGTTCAGTCAATCGTAAAACCACAGAGGCCATACAAATTTTACGCCGAACATCAAATAAATTACCTGTTCTGAGGACATACTATTACAAAAGCAACGTTGATAGGAAGGAACGCCGAAAGCGCCGGAAATTGCTATGATGTGGAATACAATAAAAAGCAAATGGAAAAAAATAATGCCCCTGCTTGTCAGTTATACGGCCTGCCTGCTTGTTATGTGTACAGTCATGCTCGGATACAGAATGATTTACCGTATGGCAGCCGGTTCCTCGGAAAACGTCAGGCCCGAGGAGAGCCCCGACAATACAGCTCAACCGGCCGGCATTCCGATCTCCGCTCTGCCTCCCGGCACAATTGTAGCCGTTCAGCAAAAGCTTTCTGAGCTTGGCTTTCTGACATCAGAGCCGGACGGCATATACAGCGTCGAGACGGCTGAGGCCGTGCGGGCATTTCAAAGATCAGTCGGTCTTACTGCGGACGGCGTCTGCCATATTCATACACTTGAGGCACTCGGTCTGACGGCACCGGATCCGTCCCCCCCGTAAAAGGCCAGGATTGCATTTCGATCTTTGCCGATACTGAGGAAGCGAACGCAATCCGGACCCGTCAGGACTATGTTTTATCGAATAAAAACCGATTTTCAGTAGAAAATCGGTTTTTATATTTGCCGGAGCTTTGCTCCGCTTTTCCTTATAAAATAAGCGCTCTAAACTCCATATATGACGAATAGCCCTGCTCGGGTATTCTTTTTTATTCTGCTTTTTCCAGAAAGAGTGTAGCCTCCATATCCGCTGTATGAAGAGCAAAAGCCAGCGGAAATTTTTCATACGCATCGCTGACCAGCCTCACCTCGTCAGAGACGGAAAAACCCATATGAAAGCGGATGGCAAAGGCTTCCTCGCGCGTCAGCTTCATAAATCCGGTTGTTATGTATACACTCTTTTCTCCATGGCCGTAAGGAAGCTGATCGTCGTACTCATAGCATGGAACCTTTTTCCAGACACCGCTTTCATCCTTAACGTTGCGAAATCCCGGTTTATAACAATTGATTTTACAGACATCGTGCAGCAGGGAGACGATTGTAAGCGTTTCCGCCGAGCAGCAAAGCCCGTAAACAGAGGAAACCTGCATCCTATTCATATAATCGGTCAGACAGTCGTACACGTTCAGAGAATGACGGAGCAGCCCGCCCTCAAAGGCTCCGTGAAACCGTGTACTTGCAGGCGCTCTGAAGAAATCGCTTTGCGGGGATTGCAAATATTCCAGCAGGCGATCGGCGCCCTCCCGCTGTATGTTGGTTTCATAAAGGTGCAAAAAACGGTCTTTATCATTCATGGCATCTGAAACCTTTCATCATAATTACGGAACTTATGAATTTGTTCACAGTCCGCTCCTTCACCGCTTCGCCTGAAATGCGCAGCAAAGGTATTCATCTTTTAATATTTTCTTTTCAGGCTTTCACTTTTTCGGGGAAACGAGTTCAAAATCGGATTTTCCGTATGAATGCGGTATGGTACAGGGATAATTTCCAGAAAAGCACGCATCACAGAAAGAAAGCCTTGCATCCTTTGCAATCTCACAGATCCGGTTCAGCGGGATGAAACCGAGTGATTCGGCTCCTATCTTTTCGCACAGCGCTTCGCAGGAATAGTGATTGCTGACCAATTTCTGCGGATCCGAGACATCCGTTCCGTAATAGCAGGCGTGCAGAAACTCCGGCGCGCTGATCCTTACATGCACTTCCGCCGCGCCCGCGCGTTTGAGCAGCATCACAATCTGCGAGATGGTTGTTCCCCGCACAATAGAATCATCCACCATGATGATTCGTTTTCCCCTGACATTATCGCCGTAAGCATTCAGCTTGATAGTAACACTCTCCGTCCGCGCCTTTGCGTCCGGCAGAATAAAAGTGCGTCCGATATATCGGTTTTTGATAAGTCCCTGCCCGTACGGAATTCCCGACTTTTCCGCATAACCGATAGCGGCGATATTTCCGGAATCCGGTACGCCGATTACCATATCAGCCTCTGACGGATGTTCCTCAGCCAAAATACGGCCGGCCGCAAGGCGTGCCTTATATACGCTCTGCCCGTCAATGGTACTGTCTGGCCGTGCAAAATAGATATATTCAAAAATACATAACGCGGTTTTTTTCGCTTTCGGCTGATGAAGAGAACGCATCCTTCCGTGTTCAGCCACGACAATTTCACCCGGGTCAACATCACGCACAAATTCCGCGCCGACAGCGTCAAGCGCGCAGGTTTCGGAGGAAAAAAGAATATCGCCGTTTTTTCTTCCGATGCACAGCGGCCGCATACCGCGCGGATCGCGAACGGCTATCAGCTTCTGCGGACTCATGATAACCAAAGAGAAGGCGCCCTCCAAATACTCGGCGACACGAAGCACTGCTTCTTCAATGCTTTTGCATTGCAGACGTTCGCGTGCGAGCAGATAAGCGATGACCTCTGTATCGCTTGTCGAAGTCCACACAGCACCGGTATATTCCAATTGCCTGCGCAATTCCCGTGCATTTGAAATGTTGCCGTTATGTGCGATGGTAAGTGTTCCTTTCACATATCGGATTGAGAGTGGCTGCACATTCTCCCGGCTGTTGCCTCCCGTTGTCGAATACCGCACATGACCGACCGCCATGTTGCCGGGCATACCGTCCAGAATTTCGTGTGTAAAGACGTCTCCAACCAGTCCGACGTCCTTATAGGAGGCCGTCCTCGGTTCGTCGGAAAACGTATCATTGACCGCGATACCGCAGCTTTCCTGACCGCGGTGCTGCAGCGCGTACAGTCCGTAATATACAGACTGTGCGACATCTTGCCTATCCTCTGAATAGATACCAAACACGCCGCACTCCTCATGACATTTTTCCGAATCCGTTAATTGGTTTCTGCTCATAAATCGCCTTTTTTCACCTGACACCGCATGGCTTCCGGCGAAAATATTCCTTTCCCCTGAAAATTACGGACAAGAAAGCGGATGAGCTTCTGACAGTAAAACAAGGAAAGACCGCGGGGCACAGTCCCACAGTCTTCTGCTTTTCAGCCGTCGGCCTTTGCCGCAAGTTTTGATGTATAACATGTATAAGTATAAAACTTTTTTCGATTTTTGTCAACCGGTAACTGCAAAATTCGAAACCGGTACGGTTACAGTCCTCTCTGACGGATACCGTATTTCCACACATCTGCTATGGACATCCTGCTTTTGTTCAGTGTCCACTGTCTGTAAAATTTATAACTTAAAAGACAATTTCCGCCGCGGTGCAACCGCTCTGCGCTCTTTCTTTTTTCGTAACAAAAGCATTGAAATAGTTAATGTAAGGGACCTCTCCGCATCTTTGCCCATAGCGCATTACGGCTTACAACTTTTTTCACCCTGAAATTTTAATCAAAAAACGCATATCCGCGGCCTTTTACCCTATTCATCAGTTGTTGCGGGAGAGGAGGCTAATCAGTATATAACCCCCACACAGCATAAAGAAACAAATGAAAAGATCCGCAGCGCCGGCAGGCAGTCCCGGATAGATTTCCGCGACAGACGCAATGATAAATCCGAGTATGATAAGATAGGTCGGCTGCGGATGAGCAGACATGGCTTTGTCCAGAAGCTTTGTAGTAAGTATGATGCCGAGAATCAAACCGACTCCCAGCGGAACCAAAAACGGCAGATAAAAATTGCTGATGGCTTTCATCATTTCATCATACAAGCCCATGAGCAGAAGCAGATAGGATACGCTGATTCCCGGAAGCACTAGCGCGGCTGCCGCTATAAACCCGGCCAGTCCGAGCAGAAGAACACTGACGATTGACGTTTGCATCTCTGCCTGAGCACTGCCTGTCGGCAGCAAATTTATCAGCAGGACAATCAGAATTCCCAAAGCGGTATATAATGGAATCCGCCAGGTAAACTTTTTTATCTTTGCTTGTCGGAGGATTAGAGGAACGCCGCCTGCAACAGCTCCCATGAAGAAATATAGCATCGGCATCGGATAGGTATGAAGCAGATGCAGTATTGGCTTAGAAAGAAGAAGCATACCCGCACCGCCGCCGATCGCAAACAGCAAAAGAAAGACAAAGCTTTCTCTCTTATGCCGGAAAAAGGAGCTGACTGATGACACCAAACGCTGATAGATTCCCAGAATCATTGCCATAGATCCGCCGCTTACACCCGGCACCAGCATCGTACTTCCTATAAGAAATCCTTTTAGAAACGTCATGATTTTATCAACTACCATTATTTGCTGTCCTTTCCTACCGCCGTCTCTCTTTTTTTGCCAGTGGCCTTCTTTTCTATACGCCCGGCTACCATCTGTCTGCATACGCTGTACAGGACCGAACAAACCGGAACACTCAAAAGCATGCCGATAATCCCGAACAGGCTCCCGCCTACGGTAACCGCAGCTAAAACCCAAATTCCCGGCAGGCCGACTGATTTTCCTACAACTTTCGGATATATGATATCTCCTTCAAGCTGCTGCAGCACAATAATAAATAGGATAAACCACAGCGCTTTCAGAGGATCTACCATGAGAATCAGAAAAGCGCCGACTGCTGTTCCGAGAAAAGCGCCGAAGACCGGAATCAAGGCAGTGAACGCCACAAGAACAGAAACCACCGGCGCATACGGCATAGAAAAGACGCACATACCGATAAAGCACAGAGCGCCGATAATCACTGCCTCCGTCAACTGACCGGTGATGAAATTCGTAAACGTGCGGTTTGACAGCTCGGCTAATTCCGTCAGGCTCTTAATTTTACTCGGCGGCAAAAATGCCTCTAAAAGTCTTTTTAGCTGCCTGCTGAGAGTTTCTTTCTGATACAAGAGATAAAATGCAAAGACAAGCCCCAAGGCGATGTTGAAAATCCATGTGAAAATAGACGTCGTAATATCTACTGTCTTATTAATAAACGCCTCTCCCTGACTCGACAGAAAATCTCCTGCAGCCTCCATAAACTTATTAAAGTCAACGGAAAGCTCCGGCAATACAATTCCACGTTTTGCAAGACTTTCCGCAAGATCCGCAAAAGACGCTTCCAATCGCTCCATATACTGCGGGAACAGCTCAATGATATTGCCTATAGTTTTTTTCAGTTCCGGAACCACCATAAAAAATATGATAAATATCACGCCCGCCATAATAAGCGCGCTGAAAGCAAGACAAAACGGACGCTTCAGTTTGCTGCGGATTTTACCTTTTTTCTTTTTACCGATGCGATCCCATAATTTTTCCAAGGGCCGCAGAAGAACATTGATGACAAAGGCGAAGCAGAAGCCCAAAAGAAAGGGGGAAAGCACGGCCAAAACAGTTTCCGCTGCCGACAGTACGGACGAAAAATGATAAAGCAGGAAGAATAAAATCAGGGCAAAGGATATAATAAACAGGATTTTTTTTATATTTTCTTTTGACAGGTTCAATTTTTTACCTCGTTTTGGCACACCGCGCAGCGTTAGCTGTCTGTCTCTTCCGAATTCAAACGTCGCTTTCCTCAAAGATCTTAATATTTTCTTTTTTGCCGATTACTACGACAATGTCGTCATCGCAGAAGCGGTAATCCGGCGATATTTCAATATCTGTACGATGATGATGCTCTATTGCGATGATATTCAGTCCGAAGCGCTGTCGGATATTGGCCTCTGAAACACTTTTCCCCGTTAATGCATCGGCAACGCGCACCTGAGATATTTCAATATCGTTGTCAAGCGTGATAAAATCCAGAAAATTATGTGAAAGCAGTCTTTTGGCTACCTTCAGCGCCATGTCATGCTCCGGATACACAACCTCCGCGCCTATCTTTTCCAGAACCGCTCCCTGATCGCGACTGATTGCCTTTGCGATTACCTGAGGAACCCCAAGTCCCACTACAGTAAGTGTGGTCAGAATACTGGTATCTATCTTTTCCCCGATACAAACAATCACTGTATCGCAGTTTTGAATACCGATTTCTTCAAGCGTTTCTTTGTTTAAATCGTCTGTCACATATGCATGTTCCGTATACTGCCGAAGAGTACGGACTTTGGCCTCCGTATTATCCACAACAATGACTTCCTCGCCGGCTTCCGCCAGCGTCTGCGCCAAAGCGGACCCGAAGCGCCCTAATCCGATTACGCCGTATGTTTTCCTGTTTTTACCGTAACGCATTGTAATTTTTCCATGCCTTTGTCCGGCAGACATTTTTTCTCAGCCGCGTGAATTTTTCACGAAAACTGATCTGGCCCGGTGCAAAGGTTCCTTTCATGCTTCAGCTCATTCATTCCCGTTTATCAGGGATTTTAAATTCTGTGCGGACCTTGCCCGCCTGCATGCGTCGCGACGGCATCCCCTATCCGATGGTAATGGACTCCTCCGTATAACGCACGTTCGACGCCGGTCGGAATACCCACATAGACATCAGCGTCAGCGCTCCCAGCCTCCCGATAAACATTGTTGCGATCAGCACCAGCTTGCCTGCCGTATCAAGAGCCGGTGTAATCCCTGTGGAAAGTCCTACCGTTCCAAATGCGGACGTCACTTCAAACAGAAGCTGCACAAATGAGTATTCCGGTTCCAGAACACACATCAGAAATGTTCCGCCGCAGACCACAATAAGGGACAGAAACATGACCGTAAAGGCCTTAGATATGGTATCTGCCGGCAGCGTTCTGTGAAATGCGCTGTTGTGTTTTTTCACGGCAGTGTTTTTCGCGGATTGCATCAGTGCAAAAAACGTGCTGGTTTTGATTCCTCCGCCCGTTGAACCAGGCGAAGCGCCGATAAACATCAGCACAATCAAAACAAACAGCCCTGCATTGGTAAAACTGCCGATCGGATAGGTTGAAAAACCTGCTGTCCGCGCCGAAACGCTCTGAAAAAAAGCGCCAAGCCAAGATATATCCTCCGTCAGCTTCAGCAGCAGCGTTCCGGAAAGAATCAGAAACACGCTGGTGGTCAGTACTACCTTGGAATGCAGGCAAAGCTTTTTTAAAGACCGATGCTTCATAAAATCCTGAATGACAAGGAAACCGATGCCGCCGAAAAAGATAAGAGAAGCGGTAGTCAGATTTAACAAAACACTGTCCTGATAGGGTATTAAATTCCGGAGGCCGCCTAATATATCAAAGCCGGAATTGTTAAACGCAGCAAT
Source organism: uncultured Eubacteriales bacterium (assembly GCA_934526185.1). Lineage (GTDB taxonomy): Bacteria > Bacillota > Clostridia > Oscillospirales > CAG-272 > CAKTAA01. Next base: position 16,341 of record CAKTAA010000006.1, read on the forward strand.
AGAATGAAACAGACTGATTTCAATCGCTTTTCCAACCGGATAGTCCTGTACAAAAACCATAAAACTCAGGACAGCACCGGTAAGCTCAAAACAAAGCGTCATCAGAAGAATTGCTTTCAGCAGCTTTACAATTCCCTTGGAACTCCCCATGTTCAGGGCCTCCCTGACCAGCAAGCGTCCCTTCATTCCGACACGTTTTCCTGCCAAAAGAATAAATCCCGCGCCGACGGACGTGATGCCTAAGCCCCCAATTTGGATCAGAAGAGCAACGACGCTTCGACCGAACAGCGTAAAGTGATCGGCGGTGTCTATCGCTATCAAACCAGTCACACAGACCGCGCTGGTAGAAGTAAACAGGGCGTCAATTAAACTGACATCGGCTCCCGGCCGGATGGAAACCGGAAGAAGAAGCAGCACCGTGCCAATTAAAATGATAAGGGCAAAACCAAGTGTGATGAGCCTTCCCGGCGGCTGCTCTTTTATAACATTTTTAAACCATTGTACCATTCTCATATCCGTTTCTCCGCAGCATTCTCCATAAATTTTATCTTTTTCTCTCAAAAAACAAGGATACTGCAGCATAAAAAACGAGAGCATTCCCCGCATCCGTTCAGGGTGCAGAATATGCTCGGTAAATGCAACGGCAGGTCATCAGCAGTTTGAGATGCGTTGGCGCGCTGGCGTCCATTTATCATTTCTCCTTTGGCAATCATCCATAACAAAAGGTATTATACTGTAACTTATCAGTTTCCGCAAGAGGTAATTCGATTTTTCATAAAAAATTTTTATTTCACATAACATTTCAGTTTAACACCCTTTACTGTTTTCATGGTATTTGACAATTTACTATTGCTTTTTGCGTTCTTCTTTCATCATTTAGATGCTGAAATTGAAAACACTATTGAAAATCATATGCGTATTGTGGTATAATAGCCGCAGAAAGCCTTGCCTTACAAGTCATTAAAGGCTGCGGCATTGTCGTCGGCTTTGATAAAATGCCATTGCATGCAAGCATTTTTGCTTTGTTGTGATATGTGTACAGTATTTTCTTCATCATCCGACAGCCTCAGCGGACATAACGAAGCGAAAAATGCAGACATTTCTTACGGTTCTGTTCGAACCGAGCCCGCGGAAGAATTATAGATCAATTTTACAGCACATAAAAGCAGGAGGAAAACATTATGTCATTCAAAGGTCATCAATTTTTATGGAAAGACCGCAAACGTATTTTAGGCATGCCGATCAGCTTTACAAAATACGCTTTGTCAGAAGACAGACTCTTTACGCAAATCGGACTGTTAAATTTAAAGGACGAGGAAGCGCTGCTTTACCGAGTGCGCGACATCAGTCTTCAGCGTACGCTCTGGCAGAGGATTTTCCGTGTTGGTACCGTTACGCTTGTTTCTTCAGACAAATCTACCCCCGTTATCTCACTTAAGAATATTAAGGATCCCGTCAGAGTAAAAGAATTGATTCACAAGAGCGTAGAAGACATAAAAATTAAAAGGCACATCCGTATTGGGGAGGTAACCACAGAGCGGAGTGAACCGGACGATACAGAGTACCCTGAGGACTTTGATGCGGAAAACGGTAACGAAAATAATTAAAACTTCTCTTAGTTGATAAAGCAATTTTGCTGAATAAAAAATCGCAGCAATTTTCATAGCCTTCATCCGACGGAGCGCAAAAAAAAGGGGGGGCAGGACTTTGTCCTGCCCCCCCCTAAAGGTTTTTTGTCATAGAGGCGTATTATATAATTTATTAAACTCTCAGATGCAGACAGCGTTTTGTCAATGTCTCAATGCACCCCGATGAAATATCTATGGACCGGCTGCGGCTTCATTCATTTTTTATGGCAGGCACCGGAGGACGGACAATTTTCGCATCCGCACCCGCACGCGCTCTTTCCCTTTTTATGATCCCTATAGATTTTCACCAGGATTAGAACAACCACCGCCGCTACAATGGTTCCTGCTATCAGAGAGCCCCAGTTATCCGCAAAAAAGCTCAGCATTGTATCTACCTCCGGCAGAATATCAGACTTTGACTTTCGTTTTCAGAGTATAGTTTTCCTTATACGGGCGGAAGAGCATGAACAGGAAGAAGGCTGCAATGAGAATTGCTGCAATACTTCCGACTGCGCTGCCATGGCCGGTAAACAGCATACCGAGCTGGTATACCACAAGGGATACCGCATAGGCAAATACACACTGATATCCGATAGCGAACAACGTCCACTTTGCAGAATTCATTTCCCGTTTGATAGCTCCCATTGCCGCAAAACACGGAGCGCACAGCAGATTAAAAATCAGGAAGGAATACGCAGACAGCGGAGTGAAAACCTCGCGCATATGAGCCCAGATTTGCCAGCCGTTTTCGGCGACCTCCTCGAAGCCTCCAAACAGTACGCCGAAGGTTCCGACAACATTTTCTTTGGCGATAAGTCCTGTAATGGCAGCCACCGCGCTCTCCCAGTTTCCCCATCCCAACGGGACAAAGATCCAGGCGATGGCTTTTCCGATTTTTGCAAGGACGGAATTGTTCAGATCCTCAACCATGCCGAAGCTGCCTTCCTCGAATCCAAAGCCCTGCAAGAACCAGAGAATAACAGCGGAAAGCAGAATAACAGTTCCTGCCTTTTTGATAAACGACCAAGCGCGTTCCCACATGGAGCGGAGCACGTTGCCGACAGTCGGCCAGTGGTACGCTGGAAGCTCCATGACGAACGGCGCGGGATCGCCTGAAAAAATTTTCGTTTTCTTCAGCATAATTCCCGATACAATAATCGCAGCAATCCCCACAAAATACGCGCTGGGTGCCACCCACCAGGCGCGGCCGAACAGTGCTCCCGCAATCAACGCAATAATCGGAAGCTTTGCACCGCACGGAATAAAGGTTGTTGTCATAATGGTCATTCGGCGGTCCCGTTCGTTTTCGATGGTTCTCGATGCCATGATGCCGGGAATGCCGCATCCTGTTCCGATCAGCATCGGTATAAACGACTTGCCGGACAAGCCGAATTTTCGGAAAATTCTGTCCATAACAAACGCAACTCTTGCCATATAGCCGCAGGATTCCAAAAAGGCAAGGAACAGAAACAGCACCAGCATCTGCGGTACGAATCCAAGTACTGCGCCGACGCCGCCTACAATACCGTCAAGGATCAGCCCCTTGAGCCAATCTGCACAGTTAACAGCCTCCAAAGCTTTTTCAATAAGCACTGGAATGCCGGGCACCCATATGCCGTAATCCGCCGGGTCCGGTTCCTCAAGCTCCGCTGCTTCCCTGTAAGTATCATAATTTACGACAATTTCTTTCTCAACATTCCCATTATCATCATACAAAAAGGCTGTCGTTTCCAAGTCCGTTGCCTCGGCTGGATCCTTTTCGGTTTCCTCAGCAGCAGCCTCAAACGCTTCCACAACAGCGCCGGGCTCTGCATATGCTTCCGCCTCTTCTTCGTAAGCGGCAGAGCCAATTCCGAACAGATGCCAGCCGTCGCCGAATACACCGTCATTTGCCCAATCGGTTGCCCATGTTCCAACCGTCGTAACAGATACATAGTACACAAGAAACATCACAGCAGCGAATATCGGCAGCGCCGCCCAGCGGTTCGTCACCACGCGGTCGATTTTATCGGATACCGTAAGCCTGCCGGCATTTCTCTTTTTATAACAGCTCTTGATGACCGATGCGATATAAATATACCGTTCATTGGTTATAATGCTCTCCGCGTCGTCATCCATCTCCTTTTCGGTCGCCTGGATATCCTCCTCGATATGCGTCATGACATTTTTGTCGAGCTTTAGCTGCTCCAGCACCTTCTCGTCGCGTTCAAAGATTTTAATAGCGTACCATCTCTGCTGTTCGTCCGGCATATTATGTATCGCAGCTTCTTCGATATGTGCGAGCGCGTGCTCCACCGCGCCGGAAAAGCTGTGCTGGGGGGTAGATGCTGGACTGTATGCAGCCTCGGCAGCGGCTTCCGCCGCTTCCATGACGCCGTTTCCCTTCAAAGCGGATATTTCCACAACCTTGCATCCCAGCTGCTGCGACAGCTCACGGATATTGATTTGATCCCCGTTCTTTTTTACCACATCCATCATGTTGATGGCCGCGACCACTGGAATACCCAGCTCCGTAAGTTGTGTGGTCAGATACAGGTTTCTCTCAAGATTGGTTCCGTCAATAATATTCAGTATGGCATCCGGCCGTTCATGAATGAGATAATTTCTCGCCACTACCTCCTCTAATGTGTAAGGCGACAGCGAATAAATTCCGGGCAGGTCTATGATCATGACATCGCTGTTCTTCTTGAATTTCCCCTCCTTCTTCTCCACCGTAACGCCCGGCCAGTTGCCCACGAACTGATTTGAGCCGGTCAATGCGTTGAAAAGTGTCGTCTTTCCGCTGTTCGGATTGCCCGCCAGCGCAATTCTGATCTCCATATGTTTTCATTCCTTTCGTCAATATATTATGATACCTTTTTCATATCGCAGCTTCTCTTCCGCGGTCATTTATTAGCACAAACTAACCGATATGCACAGCGACAGACGTCACTGAATCTCGATCATTTCCGCATCTGCCTTACGGATTGAGAGCTCATATCCTCTGACCGTTATCTCTATGGGATCTCCCAGCGGCGCGACCTTGCGTACACGCACCTCTACCCCGCGTGTGATACCCATATCCATAATCCTGCGTTTGACCGCGCCCTCTCCGTGCAGTTTAGCCACACAGACCGTTTCCCCTACCTTTGCACCTCTCAAGGTTTTCATAAAACCAGTTCCTCCTGTTATAGATTCGCCTGCCGTTATCTCAGGCCTGCTTTCCTTTTACACAGCAGCAGCCAGCGCCGCTTATACCATAATTTTACCCGCCATTTCCCTGCTGATTGCTACACGGGATTCCTTTATATTTACGATGAGATTTCCGCCAGTTGTTGCGATAACCTTCACCATACTGCCCGGAACAAAGCCCAGATTTTCCAGATGGGCTCGCACCTCCGGATTGCCTCCTACTTTTTTAATCGTATTTTCCTCACCTGTACCAGCATAAATCAAAGGCATCATAGCACCTTCATCCCTTTCCGCCGCTGCCGCAAGCGTACATTCCGCAGAGCTTTTTTATTCACAAAACCGCGCCGTCCGTCCGCATAGTTTTTGACGCGCACAAAGTTATTTCGCACTAACTACATGTTAGCACATGCTAACCGAATTGTCAAGGGGCTGTTCGAAAAATAAAATTACAATATCAACAAAAATTTGCTTTCGCTTGTCAAAGCACATGGTCATGTGATATAATAAGGGAAAAGACAACCACGTACCGGCCGCCACGCCGTTTTTCTGCCAAGTATCCATAAAATAAAAATACAATGACCGGTGAAAGTCTAAAATAAATCTTTCAGATACAAGTTTGCATGAAAGGTATGGGCATAAATATGAAAATACTGGAATCTGCCGAAAATTATTTAGAAACCATCCTGATTCTTCACAAAAGAAAAGGCAGTGTGCGTTCTATAGATATTGCCAACGAGCTGGAGTTTTCAAAGCCGAGCGTCAGCATCGCCATGAAAAATCTCCGTGAAAACGGTTATATCGATGTAAATGCCGCGGGCAATATTCTGCTATTGGACAAAGGACGTGAAATTGCGGAAAAAATGTATGAGCGTCATACGCTTCTGTCTACTTGTCTGCAGGCGCTTGGAATTGCTCCTGAAACCGCGGCAGAGGACGCCTGCCGGATTGAGCATGTTATCAGCGCGGAAAGTTTTGAAGCCATTAAGCGTTATGCTGCCAAAATGAATCTGACGGAACTATCTGAAACCTGAATGGATATGGTATTCAGCCGCAAATATGAACAAATTGCGATATATCCCACACATAATCATGTCATACCCTGTAAAATAATAAACGCGAAACAAATCATAAACACAACGGTTTTCGTTCAAAGGTACAAAAATTGACCAATGGGTGAAAAGCCGGTGCGGGGCAAACAGAAAATCCGATCATCGAAAGGTAATCGGATTATTGCGTATATGACGGGCATATCCGTGGTCTGTGGTGAAAGTCCACCGAGACGTAGTTGCCGGCGAACTCCAAAGCGATTTTCAAGTTTCACATCGTGAGGTGAGTGAGAGCAGAAACAATAGAAAAATCGTAGCCATAATGAAGCTCAAAATATTATGCAAACGGAGTTGGATCATTGACCTAACATACCGGATTAAAAAAGATTAGGAGGTAACAGGAGAGTGGATAAATTACTTTTGCATAGGCTCAATGAAAACAAAACCTCATAGCATTGACGAGCATATGAGAACAATGATAAGGGTGGTAATTTGGTAACAATGGAAAACATCCAAAAAGAGAATGGGGATTACTAAAACTCGGGGTTGGAAAGTGGTTAGCCAACAAGGTTGCAAATTGGGGTGACCACTATCAATTTGTTGCAAAAAAAAGTCGTATCAAGAGGCATATCAAAAGTAATACTGACCAAGCGAGGTTTAATCAGTATCACGGATTACTATCAAAAGGTAGCACATATTAAATTTTGAATTGAACCGCCGTATGCCGAACGGCACATACGGTGATGTGAGAGGAGGGAGAAAATCCCTCCTTCTCGATTATTAAAACATTGAGAAATATAACATTTTTAGCACAAACATCTCGGAACAATTGACTTTTTCACAAAAATCGTGTATACTTTGATATTGAGTTAGCGGCGAGTAACTCAACTCGCCGTTATATTAAAAATAATGAGTTAGACATTGCTAACCGTTATATTTAGGAGGAGTCAGTATGGCTATCGTTGAATTTAAGGATGTTACCCGTATCTATAATACAACGGGAGATTATGAAGTAAAGGCGCTTGACAATGTAAATTTTGCACTGTATGAAGGAAATTTTTTTGAAAGTCTCAGTTCTTCCGGCGCCGGAAAGAGTACGCTTCTCGATATGTCGGGCGGTCTTGACAGCCCAACAAGTGGAACGATTACCATTGGTGGAAACGAAATTTCTACGCTTTTTAACAATGAACTTGCAGACTACCGTGTTTCTGCTGTAGGTTTTGTATTTCAGTTTTATATTCTTATTCCTACACTTACCGTGTTTGACAATGTGGCTCTTGTACCGCAGCATTCCTTGGCCTGTCCTTTGACGCAAAGGCTCTTTGCCGAAAACATATGAAAAAATCAAATAGTAAGGCGAAGGAATAGAAAGAAAGGTCAAAGAATGTTTTACTCAAGTAAATGCGCCAGTTGTACAGAGTCGAGCAAACAGGTCTGCAAGACAATGAAGTGCAGGGATGAAAAAGGTTTCTATAGCGTGCAGATGTACGAATGCAGAAATTTAGGCTGTGAGGTATGCTATAAATGTTCCCGCAGCACTAAAAGAAGTTTTGAAGGTCAGGATACCTTCCGGAAGCGGAGTTCAAAAGGATGATAGACAAAAAACTTCTCCGACTACTCGGAGATAATAAGAAATACATATTCTATACCGTTGCGCTTATGGTGGTAGGACTCTTTGCCAATATCACTATTACAGCATGCATCTGTCGTGCAATTAAATTGGCGGTGGAATACGACACCCATAGCGGCGGTGCCGTTATTTTCTTGTGGCCTGCGGTAATTGCCCTGATCGGCATTGCAGTAAGATATACCGCTTCCCGTTTTGTGGGCGACTTGAAGGATACGCTCGGTAGAAAAGCGAAGAAAGATCTGCGTGAGCGTATTTACAAAAAGATCGTAAAGCTCGGTGTTCGTTCTACCGACGGAATGAGTATGGCTGGGCTGACACAGGTATCAATGGAAGGCATTGAGCAGCTTGACCTATATTATTCAGATTATATTCCACAGTTCTTCTATGCGATGATGGCTCCCATTATTTTATTCGGCATCACCGTACGGATTGACTGGCGTGTGGCGTTGGTGCTCCTTGCCTGCGTTCCGCTGATTCCTGTATCCATCATTGCGGTGTCCAAGTACGCCAAAAAGATATTTGCAAAATATTGGGGCAAATATACTTCTATGGGTGACAGCTTCCTTGACAGCGTTCAAGGCTTAAAGGAATTAAAGATTTTTAAGGCTGACGGTGCACAGCATTTCAAGATGAACGAAACAAGTGAAGAATTTCGCAAGCTCACTATGAAGGTACTTGTGATGCAGCTTGCCAGCACCACCATTATGGATTTGGAGGCTTACGGCGGTGCAGGGCTCGGCATTGCCCTTGCAGTACTTGGTGTGGTAAATTGGGGACTTTCTCCTTTTGCGGCATTGTTCCTTATTCTTGTGGCAGTTGACTTTTTCCTGCCTTTGCGTGCTTTCGGATCGGCATTCCACGTAGCAATGAACGGCGCAAGCGCAGGTAATAAAATCCTTTCGTTACTTGAACAGCCCGATCCCGTTTGGGGAGATAAAGAAGTTGCCGACACCGAACTGAAGATAGAGAACGTGACCTTCTCCTATGACGGCAAGCGTAATGTGTTAAAAAACGTCAGCATGACCTTCCCCAAGACCGGAATGACCTCTATCGTTGGAGAATCCGGCTGCGGTAAATCCACCGTGGTCAATATGCTGTTCGGTGCGTTTCGCCCGAAAGCAGGTGTTGTAACCGTAGGCAGCAAAGCAATCGAAAATCTATCCCGTGAAAGCTATTATTCGCATCTTGCGGTTGTCAGCTACAATACCTATATTTTCAATGAAACCGTCAGAGCAAACTTTATGCTTGCCAACAAGAGTGTGACTGACGAAGAAATTTATACTGCTCTCGAAAAAGTAAATCTTGCCGAGTTTATCCGTGACAACGGCGGTCTCGACAAGGTTATCACCGAGGATGCAGCCAACATTTCCGGCGGTCAGAAGCAGCGCTTGGCTCTTGCGGTCAATCTCGTGGCAAATAAAGACATTTATGTGTTTGATGAAGCCACAAGCAACATCGACATTGAAAGCGAAGCCATTATTATGGCAAATATTAAGGACCTTTCCAAAGCCAAGGCGGTTATCGTAATTTCCCATCGCCTTGCCAATGTGGTGCCTTCCGATTTGATCTACTATATGGAATCGGGCGAGGTAAAGGAAAGCGGTACTCATACCGAATTAATGAACAAACAAGGCGGTTATGCAAAGCTCTATACCACACAGAAAGAATTGGAAGAAAGCTATGCGGAGGTGAAAGCATGAGTAAGAAACAGAATCTTCGCAGAAGCGGTGCAAAAATCATGGCAAGTCTAATTCTGCTTCTCGGCAGCCTTGCCTATATTATGATTCTTGCCGTGATCAACGGTTCAGTTGGTTTTATCTGTGCAATGGGTGTTACCTTGATGGGTGCCGTCGGCATTGCCAAAGCCCTTGGCGAAGCTGTTGCTCTAACCTACGGTGTGATTATTGTACTTGCTATCGGATGCGGCGTGCTCCGTGGCTTGCTTCGTTATCTTGAGCAGTACACCAATCACTATATCGCATTCCGTCTGCTCGCGGTACTCCGTGATAAGATTTTTGCGGCGCTTCGTGTACTGTGTCCCGCAAAACTGGAAAGTAAGCAAAAAGGATCTATTATTGCTACGATCACCTCCGACATTGAAACCTTAGAGGTTTTCTATGCCCATACCATTTCGCCCATCTGCATTGCGGTGATCGTGTCCACTTGCGTGGTGCTGTTCGTGGGATTTGTGTCGAGTTGGTGGTTGGCGTTGATTGCCCTGGGCGGATTTATTACTGTCGGAATTATCGTTCCGATGATCTCCTCCGGCAAGCTGAAGGCAAGCGGTGTTCGCTACCGTGCGGAATTTGCTTCTTTTAACGCTTATTTCCTTGACAGTATCAAAGGTATTAAAGATATTGTTCTGAGCAATGCCGGGAAAGAGCGTGAAAAGGAAGTCAATGACCGTTCCGATATTCTCCTTGCGGAAACCAAAAAGATGAAGCACGATACCACCAAAGCGGCGGCAGCAACCGAGCTTTGCGTCTCAATTTTCATTATAGCGACACTTACTATCGGGATTTTGCTTGTAGCAAAGGATATGTTGTCGGTTGGCAGAATGATTATCGGCGTAGTTGCCGTATTCGGTTCCTTCGGCCCCGTGATCGCTATCTCAGCTCTGCCGGGCAATCTGACACAGACCTTTGCTTCCGGCGACCGAGTATTGAATCTGCTTACGGAAGAACCTGCGGTTGCTCCCGTAAATAACGGCACAAGTATTGATTTTGAAAATCTTGCAATAAACAATTTATCCTTTTCCTATGACGGACAGACACAGGTTCTTTCCGACATTTGTATGCACGCTGAGAAAGGCGAAATCATCGGTATCGTAGGTGAATCCGGCTGCGGCAAATCCACCTTCCTAAAACTTCTTCTTCGCTTCTGGCAAAAAGATAAAGGACAAATCAACTACAATGGCACAGATATTGACAGCATTGATACCGAAAGTCTGCTTGATAACATCACAATGGTTAGTCAGGTCACCTACCTCTTTGACGAAACCATTGAGGACAACCTGCGTATTGCCAAGCCTGATGCAACGATAGAAGAAATTGAAAACGCCTGCACGCTGGCATCCGTTCACGATTTTATTCTCACTCTGCCGGATGGCTACAAGACAAGTGTGGGCGCCTTGGGTGATAATCTCTCCGCAGGTGAAAAACAGCGTATCGGTCTTGCCCGTGCGTTTCTGCGTGGCAGTGAGCTGATTCTTTTAGATGAGCCTACAAGCAACGTGGACTCAATTAATGAGGGCATTATTCTGAAAGCCCTCAAAGATCAGAAGTATAAAAAGAGCATCATTCTTGTATCTCACCGTGAATCCACGATGGCGATTGCAGACCGCATCTACCGTGTAGAAGGAGGTCGTATGTATGAGCAAAGTGGAAAGTAAGCGGGAGCGTGAAAAGAAAACCATTGCCTTGATGATTCGGCTCTACTGCCATCAAAAGCACGGAACGAACAAGGAACTCTGCTCCGAATGTCAGACGCTCCACGATTATGCAATGCAGCGAAGTGATAAATGTCCCTTTATGGTAACAAAGACCTTCTGCTCCAACTGCAAGGTGCATTGTTATAAGAAGGATATGCGCGAGAAGATCCGTGAGGTGATGCGCTTTTCCGGACCGAGAATGATACTGCATCATCCGGTGATGGCGGTACGCCACGTGATTGAAAGTAAGAAAGAGAGGAAGCGATTGGAGAAAGAAAATGAAAATTAAGAAAATACTTTGGATCATCCTCGGCTGTGTAGGCGTAGGACTTGGTGCAATCGGCGCGGTCGTTCCGATGCTCCCTGCATTTCCGTTTTTGATGCTGGCAACCATCAGCTTTGCAAAAAGCTCTGAGAGATTACATACTTGGTTTATCAACACCAAGCTCTACAAGAGCAACCTTGAAACTTATGTCAAGAGGCAGGGTATGAGTTGGAAAGTAAAAATCCGCGTTATGATTACCGTTACACTTCTGATGGCATTTGGATTCTTTATGATGTTCCGCAAGGATCTATTTATCCCTTGCACAATCCTCGGCGGTGTGTGGATGTTCCATATCATCTATTTTATTTTTGGTGTGAAGACTTATACAGGTGAACGAACGGAGAGAACGAGTAAATGAGAACACCGGAAGAATATAAGAAATTATCCGTACAGGAATTTACGAAGGCGGCAAAACGTTACGATTCGGAGAACGCCGGTATTTATGATATGTGTAAGCAGGACTATCCGCCTATTTTGGAAGAGCTGCAGGGCGAGCAGTTTGATACTCTTCTGGATGCAGGTTGCGATGCTTCAATTGTTGACAGAAGAATATCCGGACAAGCGCTTTGTGGGACTTGACTTGACACCGGAGATGATAGAAAAAGCCAAAGCGAAGAATTTATCCAATACGGAATTGGTGGTGGGCGATTGCGAAAATCTGCCATTTGAAGCGGTTAACTTTGACTGATCATCAACTCTCAGAGCTTTCATCATTATCCCAATCCACAGGCGTTCTTCAACTCCGTGTACCGTGTATTAAAGCCCGGTGGTTGTCTTGTCCTTCGGGATAATACCGGTCCGAAATGGATCATTTGGTGATGAATCATCTTTTGCTTCCTCTGTCTAATATAGCGGGACACGGAGATGTGCGAGGATATCTGATTCCCGAAGTCCGTGAAATGTGTGAAAAGGCAGGATTAACCGTGGAAAAAATAGAACAGCAAAAAGGCTTCCGTATGCACTTGGTTGCAAGGAAAGTGAAGTGAATTACGATGTCAAAAGGAAATATTCACCCCTCAGAAGATTATAAACGGGAATCGGGTGACGGACGGTATTTTACTGTTGAATACGAAGTGTTCCCGGGAATTTCAATTATATATTATACCTCGCACATCCAGAAAGGAGACCTGCGTGTAAACGACAAAATCAAAAACGGTGTTTTTGAGATCTTTCATTGCCGTGAAGGACGAATGGAATGCAGCGTTGGCACCGATTACTGCTATATCTCTCCCGGGGATCTATTTATTGTCAAGGATGAGAGCCTGACAAGCTCTCTGTCTTTCCCTCTTCGTCATTATCACGGAATCACGATCCGCATTGATACGAAAGCCGCGCCGAAATGTCTTTCCTGCTTTTTGCGTGACGTAGCGGTTCAGCCTCAGGCAATCAAGGAACGGTTCTGCGAGAACAGACCGTATTTTATAGCCCGTTCCAATCCGTCGTTTGAGCATATCTTTTCCGAGCTGTATGCCGTACCGAGCGAAATCAGACAGGGGTATTCCAAGATTAAGGTTTTGGAGCTGATGCTGTTTTTGAGTGTGTTTGACACGGAAGAAGCAATGGAAAGCAGAATCGTGTCACCCGCACAGGCAAACTTTGCCAAGGAGATTGCGGCATATATGACCGAGAATATGTACGAGAAGCTTACGCTGGAACACTTAACAGGTAAGTTTCATACTTCTGCAACAGCCATCAAATCTGCCTTCAAAGCGGTATACGGCGTTTCCTTCTACGCATATATCAAGACACAGAAAATGGAGTCAGCGGCATATATGCTGGAATATACCGACAAGACGGTGCTTGACATTGCAAACGAGCACGGGTATGCAAATTCCGGAAAGTTTGCCGTTGCGTTTCGTTCGGTCAAAGGGATTGCGCCACAGGAATACAGAATGCAGAATTATAAGTTGAAATAGGAGGGCTATATGGAAAACTATATCATTATCGGCGTGATTGCCGTAATTGTTGTAATTGGCATTATCTACACCGTCAATCACTTCAAGGGTGAAGGTGGCTGCAGCGGAGGCGGAAGCTACAAGCTGAAAAAAGCTACCGAAGATGCTTTATCAGAAAACCTTTAAGGTGGAGGGCATGCACTGTGAGCACTGCAAGAACCGCGTGGAAGAGGTCGCGAACGGCATCCAAGGGATTGCAGGAAGGGGAGATCTGAAAAAGGGAGAACTGACGCTCTCCTATGCCGAGGACGTATCGGGCGATATCATCACGGTAAAAATCACCCGAGCAGGGGTGGTATAATTGTCTGTTTGGAGCCTTATTCTGTCTCTTTGGAGCGGATAAGGCTCTTTCTTTTTGGTATAATAACTTAGTCCAAAGGACTTAGGTTCTAAAAATTTTAGCCACTGGTTAGTTATTACTAACTTTGATATTAAGGAAGTGATTGTGTGAGTGTAGTAATCGTAGGAGGGAATGAATGTATGATCCGTCAGTACATCAATCTGTGTGGGGAGTATAAATGTAAGGCAAAGGTGTATCCCAAGATGACAAGCGGGCTTAAAAATATAGGGGCGCCGGATCTGCTTGTTTTGTTTACAAACACTGTATCACATAAGATGGTTCGCTGTGCCTTGAGCGACGTGAGAGAGCATACCCGAATTGCACGATCGCACAGCAGCTCCATGTCGGCTCTCAGGAATATCCTTGAGGAGCACACTGTATAAGGGGGGACACGCCATGTCTGAGGAATTGTTGGTAAAGCATTGTTCTCCCACACTTGCAGGAATGAAAACCGGTAATCTCTTTGCGTGCTCATTTCCCGATGAAGAAGAAATGAAGAAATTTGTTCGCTGTTGGAACCGACTTCTGACCAAGAAAGGGCTTCGTGTTCTGCCGCTTCGTTTTCAAAACGGACGTGCGCTGATCTACGTGTATCGCCCTGCCAAGCTGACGGCAGACCTGCAGCACACCATAGCCGAACAGCTTCTGCTCGAACGGGGATACTCTACCGAGACCTCCGAACGGTGTATTGTTCATTTGATCCGGCGGATGTGTGAATATGAGGAGTTCCCTCACGAAATAGGACTGTTCCTTGGATATCCGCCCGAGGATGTTCACGGCTTTATCGAAAACAGAGCCGACGGATTCAAATGCGTGGGCTGTTGGAAGGTGTACGGCGACGCGGATGCGGCACAAAAAACCTTCGCCAAGTACAAAAAATGTACCGACGTGTACTGCGACCAGTTCGCAAAAGGTAGATCAATCGAACGGCTCACGGTAGCCGGTTTATGATAAATTTAAAACAATTAAGAAAGGTTGGATAAGATAATGAGTAAAGTAGCAGTTGTATATTGGAGCGGCACCGGCAACACCGAAGCAATGGCTTCGGCGGTAGCTGACGGTGTTAAGGAAAAGGGTGGCGAAGCGTTCGTGCTGACTTCTGCCGAGTTTGGTGCAGCACAGATGGATGATTATGACGCCGTTGCCTTCGGTTGCCAATCTATGGGTACGGAAGAATTGGAGGAAGGCGAGTTTGCTCCGATGTTTGAAGCGTGTGAGGCAAAGCTTTCCGGCAAGAAGATCGCTCTGTTCGGCTCCTACGGATGGGGAGACGGTGAGTGGATGCGCAATTGGGAGGAGAGTTGCAAGGCAGATGGGGCTGTGATGGCCTGCGACTTTGTGATCTGCAACGAAGCTCCCGACGATGAAGCAGTTGCCGCTTGCAAGTCTCTCGGAGCCGCACTCGTATAAGACAAAAACGAGAACATACACCTCGGTGTGTGTCCTCTCATTGTGAGTAGATACAATATGCTGAAACGGATGTATTCCTTTGTGGCGCCCCTCCTCTTGCTGTGTTTTAGCGTGGTGTCTGTTTCTGCTGCAAGTTATGAGGATATGAGTGAAGGGACCTATTATATTGATGCAACCCTTTCGTGTTACATCAATGCTATGGGTGGCATGGAGTTCGGTGTACCGCTTTTGACTTCGGCGCAGGTTGAAAAATGACCGTCTGCTGGAAATCCACGACAACTACCCGAAATATGCTGATGATGGACAATTTTGCGGGCGGCAATTACAAGGTATCAAGACCATGCACGTAGCGGATTTCCTTCTCAGTCGTGATTTCTAATTCTCTTTCAGAATTAAGATAATAAAAGCGATAACGGCGTTTAACTGTAAAAGGTTAGCGCCGTTTTTCTATGCAAAGAAAGGGCTGGTGATATAACTGGACGAAAAACTGTATATCCCGATGGGAGTAAAACCCGAAGCCGAGTTTATTCGAGGCTTCGGCAAAAAGCAACTGCTTCAGGCGGCAGTCGGATCGCTGTTCGGCGGCGTGCTTGCCTGTATTCTGTGGTTCATCACGCGGAATGTGACCGCCGTGATGATTACGGCGCTGACCGTGATTGCCATGAGGACCAAAGACCAAAGCAATCTGTCGGTGGTGGATCAGATTCAGAACATGATCCGCTTTGGGAAAGCCAAAAGGTCTACCCGTACCGATACGGCAAAGAATGGAGCGTAATGTAATTGTACGCAACGATACCGGTTTACTATCCTTCGCTTGAAGAAGCGGAACGGAACGATGAAAAGGAAATGTGGCTTGAAAGCTATCAAATCAATATGGACTGCAAGCGCGCTATTGAGGACAGGGCTTCCACCGCCATAACTGCACGCGAGCTTGACAGTCTGAGCGAGGACTTGATTCAAAACTACGGCACGGAGCGCGCAATGTATGTGCTGTCGTGCACAATTCAATTTCGTGACTGGAATGAACGGTTTTCCGAGATCGTAAAGAACCGCGCCGGGGCGTTTGAGTTCCCCGACGCGGCCAAAGCGGACATTACCGAGGAAAAGAATACGGAGGACAGAACGCAGGGGTATCTCGCCGAGATTGGCCTCTGCGTTCTTGATGTGATGTGCCGAAGGCTTATGCAGGAAGAAAACGGCTGCTTCGGGGATATCTCAGAGGTAGCCTATGCGATTGACGATTCCGAGATTGCCGATGAAGTCTTGGAACGGGAAATGTGAGGGCTGCCTATGGAAAATGCTATGACCTTCCCGGACTTTTTTCCGGTATCGGCGGCTTTCGTTACAGCTTGGAGCGATGCGGCATGAAATGTATCGGCTACTGCGAGATTGATAAGTACGCCGACCGCAGCTACCGCGCCATGTTTGACGTGAAAGAGGAATGTTATGCAAACGACATCACCCAAATTAACCCCGCCAACCTGCCGAGAGCGAACATCCGGACTGCCAGATTCCCGTGTCAGGACATTTCAGTCAGCGGGGCTATGCGAGGCGTTGTTGAAGGAGCAAAAAGTAGTCTCTTTTTGAAATTATTAGACTGCTCAAAGGCAAAAATCCCGAAGATCAACCCGAATGGCTTATCCTTGAAAATGTTAAGAATCTGCTCTCAATTAAGTGAGGATGGGATTTTGCGCTCGTTCTCGATTCGCTGGCCGAAATCGGCTACAATATCGAGTACGGACTTCTCAATTCAAAATTCCACGGCGTTCCGCAAAACATAGAGCGGGTATATATTGTCGCTTATCGACATTTTAGAACCGAACCCAGACGAAAAGTATTTCCTGTCGAGTGTAGCGACGGCAAGGATCCTATCCAGCTAATCAGCGGAAAACAGGGACAGCGCGTGTACGGTCCGCACGGTATCGGCTGCACCGTCACCTCGGCCAGCGGCGGTTTCGGCGGCAAAGCCGGACTGTATGTACTTTGTAGATTTATGCAAGGGTAAGCCAAAGCTGACCGACACGGCGCGTTGTATCAAGGCGCGGCACGACAGCGGAATCACAAACCGTAGCACGGATAATTCCGGCGTATTCTACGGCTGCCGCGCCGTACTGACGCCCGACCGTGAGAACAAGCGGCAGAACGGGCAACGCATGAAAAACTGCGGCGAACCCGCTTTCTGTCTCAACACACAAGACAAGCACGGCGTATATCTTTGTGCCTGCGATATTTGCGATAAGGCGCTGAAAATCCGTGAAGCGACCAAAGCCGGATACAAGGACGTGTATTGCGGCGACTGCGTAAACTTCACCTTCCCCGACGCAAAACACAGCGCGGTCGTGTGGGCGTGAGCGAAGCGAACACACCGGATACCGCCTGCAATCAGGGCGCGGTACGCAGGCTGCGGACGTATTCGCCGCCTGACGCCGAGAGTAGCATGGAGACTGCAATATATTTTGGGGGTATTTTATGAAAAACGTATTCTCATTAAAAGGAAATATATGTGGGAAGCGAATACGATTAGGACGTGCTATGCACACCTCCCCTTACGCAAAAAGAACTTGCCGTCAAAATTCAGTTAATAGGCTTAGATATAACTCCTATCATCCTGTCACGAATTGAACAAAACAAACGCCATGTTTGTGATGCAGAACTTAAGGCAATCGCGCTGGCATTAAATGTCTCCGTAGATTGGTTAATCTGCGGTACGGAGGAACATTTCTGATACTTTTGTTTCTGTATTCACTTTATACAATGACTTTCAAGAAACCACATGGCGCGGCTCTCCGCTCAGATATCCGCGCAGATTCTCCGTCACGATATCAACCAGACGGCGGCGCGTTTCCTTCGGCGCCCATGCGACGTGCGGTGTAATGATCAGATTTTTTGCACCGAAAAGCACACAGTCACCGCGCATCGGCTCGTAATCCAGCACATCAACGCCAGCGCCGGACAGCTTGCCGCTTTCCAATGCGTCGCGGAGCGCCGCCTCACAAACAATCGGTCCCCGTGCTGTATTGATAAAAAATGCGCCGTCCCGGCATTTTGCAAAGGCTTCTGCATTGAACATTCCCTTTGACTGCTCGTTGAGCGGACAATGAACACTGACGACATCGGAGGAGACAAGCAGAGTATCCAGATCGGTGAAGGTCACGGAGACATCCTGTTTCGGCGTGCGGGTATACACCAAAACGCGCATACCGAATGCCAGCGCAACTGCTGCGACCGCCCGACCTATGCTTCCGTATCCGATAAGGCCCATCGTCTTGCCGGCCAGCTCCTCTGTAGGGTAGACAAAAGGTGAAAAGGTTTTGCTGCGGATCCAGTTTCCCTCCGCTACAAACGAATGATAGGCGGCCGTGCGGCTGCAGTGCTCCAGCAGAAGCGCAAACGTATGCTGTGCGACAGCATTGGTGGAATATTCTCCAGCATTGCAGACCGTGATGCCGTGTTCTTTGGCGAACGCCAAATCGATATTATTATATCCGGTGGCAAACAGGCCGATATAGGACAGGTTCTTCGCTTGCGCAAGGATATCTCCGTCCATCGGCGTCTTGTTGCACAGAACAATATCCGCCTCCGCTATCCGCTCAGCCGCTTCTTCCCGTGCTGTCAGCGGATAGATTTCAAGCGCGCCGAATTCTTCAAACACCCGCAGATCGATGTCGCCGTCCGTTACGGTCTGCGCATCCGTTATCACGATTTTTTTCATATAACTCCCCCTGTCTTTGCACAGCAAAGACTTTCTTTCCTCAAATTTTCCGCCGAAACGGTAAAACACCCTTGTCCCTCACGATTCACAGGTCTGAGAACTACCGAGAATGTATTCAAACGAATCGGAAAGTGCCTGAAAGCTGGCATCGATGACGTCAAAGGACGCCCCTACGGTTGTCCAGCTCGTTCGACCGTCGGTCGATTCGATCAGTACGCGAACCTTGGCCGCCGTCGTGCTGTTGGATTCGATTACCCGTACCTTGAAATCTGTCAGATGCATGTTCCTCAGCTTCGGATAAAAGACGCACAGCGCCCTGCGCATGGCGATATCCAGTGCGTTGACCGGACCGTTGCCGAGGGCCGCCGTAATTTCTGTTTTTCCGTCCACTTCGATCTGAATGGTCGCGCAGGCATTACAGCCTCCGCTCTGTACCGGAAAATCGTCTACCGTTTTATAAAGAAGCACGCGAAAATGCGGCTGTTCCTTTTTCAAAATCCGACGCACCAGCAGCTCAAAGCTCGCGTCCGCCCCCTCATACAGGAAGCCCTCATGCTCCATCTCCTTCACTTTCCTCATAATTTCGGCAATTTCCGGCGAACTTTTGCTGAGCGTGCTGTCAAAACGGCGAACCTTGGAGAGAATATTTGTTCGTCCGGAAACCTCGCTCATAAGAAAGCGGCGCTGATTGCCGACAAGCTCCGGCTTCACGTGTTCAAAGGTGGAGGCGTCCTTTTCCACACCGTCGATATGCATGCCGCCCTTGTGAGCGAACGCACTTTTGCCGACATAAGGCTTGTTGCTGCGGATACGGACGTTTGAAATTTCCGCAACCGAAGCGGAAACCGAAACCAATTCGGAAAGGCAGCCGTCACAGGATATTCCGCATTTCAGTTGCAGATTGGGAATCAGTATGCTGAGATCCGTATTGCCGCAACGCTCACCGTACCCTACCATCGTCCCCTGTACCTGATCGGCTCCTGCACAGACAGCCGCCATAGAGGATGCCACTGCACAACCGATATCGTCGTGTGCGTGAATAGCCAAACGGATGTCAGGGAATGCTTTTCTTACAGCGGAAAACACATCGCGGATTTCATCAGGCAGCGTTCCGCCGTTCGTGTCGCACAGAGCAATGCAGTCAGCCCCACCGGATGCAGCCGCGCGCAGAACCTCCATTGCATAATCCGGGTTGTTTCGGTAACCGTCAAAGGCATGCTCGGCATCAAAGATTACTTCTCGTCCCTGTCCCTTCAAAAACCGCACGCTGCCTTTCACAATCTCAAGATTTTCAGCCTGGGATACACCGAGCACATGGTGCACATGAAAGTCCCACGCTTTACCGAACACGGATACAACCGGCGTCTGTGCCTGCAGCAGACACCGCAGTCCCTCGTCCTTCTCAGCGCTCACGTTCGGTCTGTTCGTACTCCCAAATGCGCACAGCTTGGCATTTTTCAGGGAAACGGCGCGAACCTTTTCAAAAAAATCCTGCTCTTTTGGGTTCGACGACGGATTTCCCGCCTCGATATAGGATACGCCGAAATCGTCCAGGAGCCTGACGATATTCAGCTTATCCTGAACGGAAAAGGAAATTCCCTCGCCCTGCGCACCATCACGAAGCGTCGAATCCAAAATTTCTACCCGTCTGCTGCTTTTGCTGTAATCCTTCGGCATGCGCAAATCCTTTCTGGTCCGGTGAGAACCTGACTGTACTTTTCAAATTATTATAGCAAATCATACGCAAAAGATCAAGGCACAGACAATTTTTCGGATAATTTTTCCGCATTTTTTGTTCCAACCTCTTGACAAGCCTTCCTTTTTGTGATAAAATATCAAAGCTTTCATGAAAAAGTTTGCCCCTGTAGCTCAGATGGTAGAGCACTTGACTTTTAATCAAGGTGTCCGGAGTTCGACTCTCCGCAGGAGCACCATAAAGCATCGCAGTTTTTATAATTGCGATGCTTTTTTATTAGAATCATCAGAATAGGCTTGGTATGAAGCCGCTTCGAAAACCATTACGCCGAAAAAGCGGATAAAAATCACTCGCTCTCCGCCGTCATACCGACCTGGGAAGAAAGCTCGGAAACTATGCATGATAAAAATATACAGTTTCCGATGATTTGATTGCAATTTTCTATTTCTTCCTCTCTTGTGCAATGTAATAACCCTCTTCGCCTGACGTAAGGGATGATTGCAGCAACACTTGATTGCACTACCGTACGTCCGGTGCTTTCCGCACTTATCAGCAAAGGCTTTTCGGAAAATGCCCATTGCTGTTCTGTATTCTTTTGGGGGCCAAAAGCTTTTACAATATCCATAGCTACCTCCTCTATAATTATATTATATGTATCCGCAACCACAGAAAGGATCTTATGCTATGACATGCAAAATTTGTGAAAGCTTGAACTATATTAAAGATAATCCCTATTTTATCACAGAACTCGAAACAGGATATGTACTTTTAGGCTGGTATCAAAAGTTTAGAGGATATACTGTGTTCACCTGCAAGCAGCACGGTCCTGAATTGTACCATTTAGAATCTGAATTTCGGGCAAAGCATCTTATGGAGATGTCTATTGTGGCAGAAGCCGTGTGTGATCTGTTCCAGCCTGATAAACTTAATTATGAACTGCTCGGAAATGGTTGTCCTCACATTCACTGGCATTTCACTGGCATTTATATCCGCGGGTAAAAGGCGATACCCCCATTGTGAGCTCCGTTTATCAACTGCCGAATAGCGAATTGTTTGACGAAGCCACGCGTCCCTGTGAAAAACTCAGAAAAGATAGGATAGCCAGCATCAAAACCGAAATTGAGAGATTGCTTGCTAAAAAATGATGTCCAAATTATAGGCAGGACAAAGCTTACCTGCTGCACGAAAGGCGGCCATAACGATGAAGCTAAGACAATATCTGCCGGGCGACTGCCAAGTGCTGGCGGAGCTTTTTTTTCATACTGTACATACGATCAACGCAAAGGATTATACCGAATCTCAGCTTGGCGTCTGGGCCTCGGGCAAAACAGACATATCAGCCTGGAACAAGTCTTTTCTGGAACACAAGACGATCATAGCCGAAACAGACGGTATCATCACTGGCTTTGGCGACATGGCTCGTGACGGCTTTCTTGACAGACTTTATGTCCACAAGGATTTTCAGAACAAAGGAATTGCTTCCGCTATACTCAGGGAGCTTGAACGGCACGCCATGTCAAATGGTGTCATCCGCTTTACTACGCATGCCTCGATTACTGCCAGACTGTTTTTTGAAAAACGCGGTTATCAGGTTGTACGGGAAAATGAAATTGTTCGCTGCGGTATTAAGCTTATGAATTATATCATGTCAAAACTTATTATTTAACAATATCTATTCGGCAGCCACTATAAAGGAACGGAAAAGCCGCGCAGACATTTTATGCAAAAATGTCTGCGCGGCATTCTATTGTATTTTTATACATGTTACGTCGATTTTATAAGTAACACTCCGCATATTTCCGCTTTTTATTATTATAGAAAATAAATATTTATAATATTATATTTATAATTAATTAATCTTATAACCAAAACAACTATATTTTTTCAGATTTTTAAAAATTATTTTCAATTTTATATTGCAATTGTATTTCTTTTATGTTAATATATAAATACCAAAAATAAGAAACGGAGGGAATACTTATGAATCGCATGGCAATCAAAGCAACCTACGCAGTCAAATCAGTCTATCCACGTTTTCCGCAAAAGACAGTGGCATTCGTTCTTTCTTTGGTTCTGATGATCATTCTTATTCCTATTCCCAGAGCGGAAGCACTTACTCCTTCGTACACGCCTTCTTCTCAATATCGGACAAGCAGTTACCATTCCGCACTCACAGCGTACTCCCTAACCGGCAATAATCGAACGGATCTCATAGAGGTAGCAAAAACGCAAATTGGATATCACGAGGGAAATAGTACAAACGACCTTGGCGGCGGCAACACATCCGGCTCCGGCAACTACACCGAATACGGATACTGGTACGGTCTTCAGGATCAATGGTGTGCCATGTTCGTTTCGTGGTGTCTGAGGCAATCGGGTGTCACGTCAGATGTCGTACCATCTCACGCAAGCTGTACCAATTGGGTAAGCTGGTTCCAAACAAACGCTACATATAATACAAGAAGCAGCGGTTATGTTCCGTCTCCCGGCGATATCATTTTCTTCAAAAGCGATGCAGTAACCAGAGCTTCCGATCATGTAGGCATCGTCAATTATGTCTCAGGAAGTACCGTTTATACAATTGAGGGCAACAGCTCGAATCAGGTACGCACACGCTCCTATTCACTTTCCGATACCTATATTGTCGGTTACGGCATTCCTGCATACACCTCGGATTCAGTAACGCTGCCGGGTGTCTACCGTATTACTGCTTCCGCCCTGAACGTAAGAAGCGGCCCCTCCACCTCCTACGGTATTGTTGACACACTCTCACAAAACGAAACGGTAGTGGTCTGCGAGCTCAACGGCAATTGGGGTAAAATTTATATAAACGGAACCGATGCCGGCTGGATATCCATGAGCTATGCTGCATTTGTTTCCGCAGTATCTCCCAGCATCCCCGGCGTTTATAAAATTACCGCTTCTTCGCTGAATGTAAGAAGCGGTCCCTTCACCTCCTACAGCATTGTCACTACGCTCTCTCAAAACGCCACGGTGGTAGTCCATGCTGTGGATAACAACTGGGGGAAAATTTTCATAAACGGGACGGAGGGATGGATTTCCCTGAGCTATGCCTCTCTCGAATCTTCCGCCCTTTACAGTATCGTCTATGATGCCAACGGCGGTACTGGCGCCCCGGCCGCACAGACGAAACTTCACGGTGCAGACCTTGCGCTTTCCGCCGTTCTCCCCGTCAAACCCGGTTATACCTTTGCGGGTTGGGGATTGTCGCCAGATACAATGACCTGTGCATACGGTCCGGGCGGTACCTATACCAATAATGCATCTGTTACCTTATATGCCGTATGGATTGATCAAATTACCTACGCAGTCACTTACGACGCAAATGGCGGCACCGGCGCTCCGGCGCCCCAAAGCAAGATACACAACGAAAACCTAACGCTTTCCAGCGTACAGCCTACGAGATCAGGGTATACTTTTGCCGGATGGGGACTGACTCCCGATGCAACGACCTGTGCATACGGTCCCGGATACACTTATACCGCAAATGCTCCCATTACACTGTATGCTGTCTGGATCAATCCCGTCTAATACATCATGTTTAAAGGACAAGCACACAACAACAAGGCAAACGGGAGCTCTCATACGTGAGCTCCCGTTTGCCATCAAAGGATAAACTTCTAAAACAAAGTTTCGTGGGATTTTTTACAATAATGAATTCAGTCAGGATCTATCTAATTCTGCCGCCTCCGTGTACATTGCCTTGCGACAGAAAGCCGACCGATGATGTCGCATAACATCGCCGGTCGGCTTTTGCTCTTTTATGGGCCGCCGTAATTCATCCTATGCGGAATTGGCTTAACCTCAATTTATTCAGAAAACTCCTCCATCTCTGACGAGAGATCCGGTTCCATCTTTTCCACTCTGATGTTTCTGTATTGTTCCATTCCCGTACCAGCCGGAATCAGTTTACCTATGATGACGTTTTCTTTCAGTCCGAGCAGGTGATCTACTTTCCCGCGAATAGCGGCTTCAGTCAATACCTTTGTCGTCTCCTGGAAAGATGCCGCCGACAAGAAGGATTCTGTCTGCAAGGAGGCTTTTGTTATGCCCAGCAGCACCGGCGAAGATTTTGCAGGCCGCAGCGTCCTGTCTCCCGCATCGATTTTCGCCTGCACCGCTTCATTTTCTGCTTCGAAATCCGTGATATCCACCATAGAGCCAAGCAGCAGATTGGTGTCGCCCGCATCCTCCACCTTTACCTTTCGTGTCATCTGACGGGCAATAACCTCGATATGCTTGTCGTTGATGTCAATGCTTTGAATGCGGTACACCTTCTGTACCTCGCGGATGATATATTCATAAACAGCTTCCAGTCCGTTGATCTGCGTAATATCGGAAGGACTCATATAGCCTTCCGTCAGCGGCTGTCCGCGGCGTATCTCATCGCCCTCCGAAATGATAAGCCGCATCCCGTAGGGGATCTGATAAACAACTTCGTCCCCCGTCTCTTCGGATTTTATCAGCACGTTTCTTGTCCGCTTGACCTCCTGGATTCTGGCTGTACCGGAAACCTCGGATACAACCGCAGTGACCTTCGGACGTCTCGCCTCAAAAAGCTCCTCAACGCGAGGCAAGCCCTGAGTAATATCGCTTCCCGCAATACCGCCCGTATGGAACGTACGCATCGTCAGCTGTGTACCGGGTTCACCGATGGACTGCGCGGCGATGATGCCGACCGCCTCACCGACGCTGACCGGCTTGCCGGAGGCAAGGTCGGATCCGTAGCAATGCATACAGACACCGTGTTTTGCCTTGCATTTCAGCACCGAACGGAGGTACACCTTTTCGATCCCGGCGCCGAGAATTTTCTTCACATGTCCGGCATTCAGCATGACATCCCGTTCCGCAATCACTTCACCCGTTTTCGGATTTACAATCCTGTCCGCCGTATATCTGCCCTGCAAACGATCCTTCAGCGGTTCAATCAGCTCCGTACCGTCCATGACATCGCTTATCCACATGCCCTCAGTGGTACCGCAATCCTCCTCGCGGATAATAACATCCTGTGCCACATCCACCAGACGGCGTGTCAGGTATCCGGAATCGGCTGTTTTCAAAGCTGTATCCGCCAGGCTCTTACGAGAACCGCGCGCACCGATAAAGTATTCAAGGATATCCATACCTTCGCGGAAGTTGGACTTGATCGGCAGTTCCATGGTTTTACCGTTGGCCGCAAACATCAGTCCGCGCATACCTGCAAGCTGACGCATCTGGGCAATGGATCCGCGGGCGCCGGAATCACTCATCATTTTTATAGAATTATAACGGTCAAGACTGGCCTGCAGCGCCGCAGTTACGTCCTTCGTGGTCTGTTCCCAAACCTTGATAACACTGCGGTAGCGCTCGTCCTCTGACAGCTCGCCTCGCTGGAAATATTCATTGATCTCCGCAACACGCTTTTCTGCTGATGCAACCAAAGTCTTCTTCTCCGGCGGAACAGTGACGTCCGCGAAGGAAATGGATATCGCGCCTTTGGTAGAATACTTAAAGCCCATGGCCTTAATCTCGTCAAGAACCTGCGCAGTGACGTTCGATCCGTGTATCTTAATACATCTGTCGACAATTTCACTCAGCTCTTTTTTGGTCGTCGTGAACATGATTTCCAAATCAAAGAGCTTTTCTGGATCACTGCGGTCAACGAAACCGAGATCCTGCGGAATCGGTTTATTGAAAATCAGGCGGCCGATGGTCGCGTCAATGATTTTCGACCGCATCTCGCCGTTGATTTCTTTGGTGACGCGCACTTTGATCGGCGCATGCAGTCCCAGCTCGTGATTTTCATAGGCCATCAAAGCTTCATTGAAATCACGGTATACATGGCCTTCTCCGATTTCTCCCGCTCTGTCGATCGTAAGATAGTAAGAGCCAAGCACCATATCCTGTGAAGGAACGGCAACGGCACGGCCATCCACCGGTTTCAGCAGGTTATTGGCAGAAAGCATCAGGAAACGGGCCTCCGCCTGTGCCTCCGCAGACAGCGGCACGTGGACAGGCATTTGGTCACCATCAAAATCCGCGTTAAAGGCCGAGCACACCAGCGGGTGAAGCTTGATAGCGCGTCCCTCCACCAGAACAGGTTCAAACGCCTGAATGGAGAGCTTATGCAGCGTAGGCGCGCGGTTCAGCAATACCGGATGCTCGCGAATTACATTTTCCAGCGCATCCCAAACATCATTATTGACTTTTTCCACCTTTTTCTTGGCATCCTTGATATTGGAAGCCTTCTGCGTTTCGACAAGCCGCTTCATGACAAAGGGCTTAAACAGCTCCAGCGCCATCTCCTTAGGCAAGCCGCACTGATACAGCTTCAGCGTCGGTCCGACGACAATAACAGATCGGCCGGAATAGTCCACTCGCTTACCAAGCAGGTTCTGGCGGAAACGCCCCTGCTTGCCTCGCAGCATTTCCGACAGAGATTTCAGCGGTCTGTTATTCGGTCCGGTTACGGGCTTGCCGCGGCGGCCGTTATCAATGAGCGCGTCCACCGCTTCCTGCAGCATCCGCTTTTCATTGCGGATAATGATAGCAGGCGCAGACAGTTCAATCATACGTTTGAGCCGGTTGTTCCGGCTGATTACGCGGCGATATAAATCGTTCAAATCGGAGGTTGCGAAACGTCCGCCATCAAGCTGAACCATCGGGCGGATTTCCGGCGGTATGACCGGAATAACATCCAGAATCATCCATTCCGGCTTGTTGCCGGATTTGCGGAAGGCTTCGATAACCTCAAGCCGTTTAATTATCCGAATCTTTTTTTGTCCGGAAGCGTTCATCAGTTCCGCTTTCAGCGACTTCGAGAGCTCCTCGATGTCCAACTCTGCCAACAGCTCTTTTATCGCTTCAGCCCCCATGCCGACACGAAACTCATTTTCGTATTTATCGTAATTTTCGCGGTATTCCCTCTCGCTGAGCAGCTGGTACTTTGCGAGCGGCGTCGCGCCGGGATCGATAACGATATACTGCGCAAAGTACAGTACCTTTTCCAGCAATCTCGGCGAAATATCCAAAAGAAGGCCCATCCGCGACGGAATGGCGCGGAAATACCAGATATGGGAAACCGGGCAGGCAAGCTCAATGTGTCCCATTCTCTCGCGGCGCACCTTCTTCGTAGTAACCTCTACGCCGCATTTTTCGCAGACCTTTCCCTTGGAACGCACACGTTTGTAGCGGCCGCATAAGCACTCCCAGTCCTTAGTCGGGCCGAAAATTCTTTCGCACATCAGGCCATCGCGCTCCGCCTTTAGGGTTCTGTAATTGATCGTCTCCGGCTTCTTGACTTCACCATGCGACCATGCTCTGATCATTTCAGGAGATGCCAGACCTATTTTTATCGAATCAAAAACGTTTTTATCCATACGCTCCCAACTTTCCCTCCGCCTACTGTGAGAAAAAGCTTCCTTCCTCCGTGAAATTTTTTACCGTTTGCGTACCGCATTTTTTCTCCGGCTGCCAGCCGGAAACGCGTAGCCGCGCAGGCTCAAAGCTCTTCTCCGTCGAAATCGAATTCTTCCGTTTCCTCCTCGTCGTCGAGATATTCCTCTTCATCGTCCGCGTCAAAATCGGAATCCAGCATTTCTATGTCTTCTTCTGTCTCAACCATGGGCCCGAGATCCTCAACCGCAACAAACTTTTCCTCAGCCGTATCCTCCTCGCCCAGCGTCGAAAGCTCAATATCATCGCCGTTCTTGTCGAGCACACGGACATTCAGCGCAAGGGACTGCAGTTCCTTCACCAAAACCTTGAACGATTCCGGTACGCCCGGCGTCGGAATATTCTGACCTTTTACAATCGCTTCATATGTCTTGACACGGCCCGTCACATCGTCGCTTTTGACCGTCAGAATTTCCTGCAGCGTATATGCCGCACCGTATGCCTCAAGCGCCCAGACTTCCATTTCTCCGAAACGCTGTCCGCCGAACTGCGCCTTACCTCCCAACGGCTGCTGGGTGATCAGAGAGTACGGTCCTGTAGAACGCGCGTGAATTTTATCGTCAACCAGATGGTGAAGCTTGAGGTAGTACATAATACCGACGGTGACGGGATTATCAAACGGTTCTCCCGTCCGGCCGTCGTATAGGATGGTCTTGCCGTCCTCGCGCAGCCCAGCTTTGCGCAGGCATTCGGTAATATCGTCCTCTGTTGCGCCGTCGAATACCGGCGTCATAATTTTCCATCCGAGTTTTTTCGCAGCGATGCCGAGATGCACCTCAAGCACCTGACCGATATTCATTCGGGAAGGAACGCCAAGGGGGTTCAGCACGATATCAAGCGGTGTGCCGTCCGGTAAAAACGGCATATCCTCAGGCGGAAGAATGCGGGAAACAACACCTTTGTTTCCGTGACGTCCCGCCATTTTGTCTCCGACGGAAATTTTTCGCTTCTGTGCGATATAAACGCGTACAACCTTGTTGACACCGGGCGGCAGCTCATCGCCGTTTTCTCTTGTGAATACCTTGACATCAACCACAATACCGGATTCGCCGTGCGGAAGCCGCATGGAGGTATCCCGCACCTCGCGCGCCTTTTCGCCAAAAATTGCGCGCAGCAGTCTCTCTTCTGCCGTCAGCTCCGTCTCGCCCTTCGGCGTTACTTTTCCGACCAGAATATCACCCGCACGCACCTCAGTTCCCTTCCGGATGATACCGTCAGCGTCCAAATCCTTCAGAGCATCTTCGCCGACATTCGGCACTTCGCGCGTAATTTCCTCCGGCCCGAGCTTAGTATCCCGTGCCTCATGGGAATACTCCTCGATATGAATCGACGTGTACACATCGTCGCGCACCAGACGCTCGTTTATCAGAACAGCGTCCTCATAGTTATAACCTTCCCATGTCATAAAGCCGATCAGCGCATTCTTGCCCAGCGCAATTTCGCCCTGATCCGTTGCAGGGCCGTCGGCAATTACTTGCTTTTCCTCTACTCGTTCGCCTACATTGACCAGCGGACGCTGGTTGACACAGGTTCCCTGATTGGAACGTTTAAATTTAATCAGACGATAGGCATCTCGCTTGCCGCTGTCCGTACGTATTATAATTTCATCAGCAGTTACATTGTCTACGTATCCCGCCTCGCGTGCAAGAATAACCACGCCCGAATCCACAGCGGCCTTGTATTCCATACCCGTACCGACGATCGGGGATTCTGTGACCATCAGCGGAACAGCCTGCTTCTGCATGTTGGAACCCATGAGCGCACGGGTGTTGTCGTCGTTTTCAAGGAACGGAATCATAGAGGTAGCCACAGAAACAACCATTCTCGGTGATACGTCGATATAATCAACCTTTTCAACATCAACCTCAATGATATCCGCCTTGTCCCTCGCAATAACCCGGCGGCGGATAAACCTGTTGTTTTCGTCCAGCGGCTCATTGGCCTGTGCGATAATATAATTATCCTCCACATCCGCTGTCATGTAAACAATTTCCTCAGTCACACATCCTGTCGTCTTGTCGACCCGGCGGTACGGTGCCTCAATAAAACCGTATTCGCTGATTCTCGCAAAGGTCGCCAGCGAGGAAATCAAACCAATGTTCGGTCCTTCAGGTGTTTCAATCGGACACATTCTGCCGTAATGTGTATAATGCACGTCACGAACCTCAAAGGACGCCCGGTCGCGAGAAAGGCCTCCCGGTCCGAGGGCGGAGAGGCGGCGTTTGTGCGTCAGTTCCGCCAGAGGGTTTGCTTGATCCATAAACTGGGAAAGCGGAGACGAGCCAAAGAACTCACGCACCGCCGTCACTACAGGACGAATATTGATAAGTGTCTGCGGAGTCAGATCGTCGGTATCGTTTGTTGTCATCCGCTCTTTAACGATCTTGTCCATGCGGGAAAAGCCGAT
The DNA here is from genome assembly GCA_934526185.1 of uncultured Eubacteriales bacterium. Classification (GTDB taxonomy): domain Bacteria; phylum Bacillota; class Clostridia; order Oscillospirales; family CAG-272; genus CAKTAA01. The sequence continues at coordinate 46,546 of CAKTAA010000006.1, forward strand.
GCGGAACTGATTCTGCAGCAACTCTCCCACAGAGCGCAGGCGGCGGTTGCCGAGATGGTCAATATCGTCAACCGTACCGATATCGTGCGCAAGGCATATGATATAGTTAATGGACGCAAAAATGTCGTCCTTTGTGATATGCTTCGGAGACAGCTCCGCCGCCCGGCGCCCGCATTCCTCGCAGACAGCCTCGTCATCTCCTCCGCAGCTCTCAAGAATTTCAAGAAGCACGCTCAGCTTCACTTTTCCGCTGATGTGACTGTCAGCCAGATCGTGTCCCAGCACAACGGCAGGATCCACCATGCCGTTGGAGAACACCTTGATTTCGCGCTCTGCATCCGACGATAGGTATACCTCATTGACACCGGCATTTTCAATGGTTTCCGCCATCTCCTTGGACAGCAGCGTGCCCGCCTCACAGACGATTTCGCCCGTTATCGGACTGATCACCGCGCGCGACAGCGTATGTCCCTGTATTCTCCTGCCGATAGCAAGCTTTTTATTGAATTTATACCGTCCGACGCCGGCCAAATCATACCGTTTGGGATCAAAGAACAGGTTGTTTATCAGAATCTGTGCGCTTTCCACCAAAGGGGGCTCACCCGGACGCAGCTTCTTATAAATTTCCTTCAGCGCCTCGTCGCCGGCCGTTGTACCGTTCCGGTCCGCTTCCTCCTGCATCATATCCTTTTCAATTGTCGCAGAAATCTTGGGATCGTCGCCGAAAAAGGTTTTGATCTCCGCCTCGGTCTCAATACCGAGCGCACGGATAAGGACAGTCGCAGGAATTTTACGGTTTTTATCTATTCTGACATATAAAATGTCGTTGGCATCGGTCTCATATTCCAGCCATGCGCCCCTATAAGGAATCACCGTTGCGGCATATACGCGCTTGCCGGACTTGTCCATAGAGGATTCATAATACATCCCGGGAGAACGTACAATCTGGGAGACAATAACACGTTCGGCTCCGTTGATGATAAATGTTCCGTTATCCGTCATCAGCGGGAAATCGCCCATAAAGATTTCCTGCTCCTTGACCTCACCGGTCGCCCGGTTTGTAAGGCGGACGCGGACGCGCAGCGGCGCTGCGTAATTGACGTCGCGTTCCTTGCATTCCTCCACCGGATATTTAGGCGTCGGATCGATTTTGTAGTCGACAAATTCTATCACAAGATTACCTGAATAATCCGTGATTGGTGAGACATCGCGCAGAACCTCCATAAGACCGTTCTCAATGAAGTTCCTGTAGGACTTTTTCTGAACCTCAATCAGATTCGGCATTTCCAGAGCCTCGTAGATCTTGGAAAAGCTCATTCTGATATTTTTGCCAAGCTTCTGTGGTTTTACCATAGAAACAATCACTCCATTCTGTAAAATCGATCGCAAAACGCCCTTTGTTTTCCGAAATATCGCACAATCCCGCAAATACCGGCGCATATCCGCGTATGAAAATTCGTTTCTGCCGAATCCAAAGGACACGACAAGCAATTATAATGCAGTTTACTATTATATCACAAGTTGCGGCGCATGTCAACATAAAATTTCCTATTAATAAATAAAAAATTTCCAAAATATAACCGACTCTGTTTTACGGTAAACCCAGTTAGTCAGAACCGGCTGAGACAGCTATTTTTTGCGAAAATTATCTATTTGTTTACGCAATCAAAATTTACCGCAGCGTCTGGAAAATATCTCGTCCTCTCAATTAGCCGTGTACACAATACCGGCAAGCTTTTCCGCACAGAGCACCGTATGCTTCAGCAGTACGGACGCTGTAACCGCACCTACTCCTCCCGGTACGGGGGTCATTGCGCGTACATTGCCCGAAATATCTGAAAAGTCTGCATCACCGCACAGCTTTCCGTCCAGCACATTGATGCCCACGTCAACTATGACCTGGTCACGATTCGTATATTCTTTTGTAATCATTGCTGCCTTACCCGCACAGGAAATCAGAATATCCGCTCTCCGGCACTCGTCCGCAAGATTGGCTGTTCTGCTATGACAAACGGTTACAGTCGCATTTCTTTGCATCAGCAGCATAGCCACCGGCTTGCCGACGACCACACTTCGTCCTACCACCGTTACTTTTTTCCCTTCAGGCGCCTCATTATAGTATTTCAGCAACTCCATAACCGCCTGTGCTGTACAGGGAGCAATCCCATTCGGTTCGCCAGAAAACAATCTGGCCATATTGACATACCCCATACAGTCGACATCCTTGTCTTCTCTGATTATGGATTTAAGAGGTCTTTCCGACAGATGCGCAGGCAGCGGCCTAAACACCAATATTCCGTGAATATTGCTGCTACGGTTCAGCTCTTCTACCGTCTGTTCAAGCGTCTGTTGAGTAACGCCGTCAGGAAGCTCCGTTACATGAACCTCCGCCCCCAAAGCGTTAAATCTCTTTTGTATTCCTCTCTCATAAGACAGATCGTCCGATCTGTTCCCCACGCGAACTACGGCAAGCACAGGCTTTATTCCCCGCAGTTCCAGACGTTTTATATGCTCGCTGCATTCGTCTGCAATAGTAGCAGCGACAGGCGCTCCTCTCCATTCCTCCATTCTTGCTGCCTCTCTTTCTTTAATAATATTAAAAAGTCCGTATACCGGTTTCTGCTGTCTATGTAAACGGGTGTTATCTGTCAATTGTTTCCGTTCAGCTCCCGCAAAATGTCACGACAAATTTTATCACACCGATCACATTCGCTCTTTAGAATCAAGGAAGCTTCCGCATTAATCTCTGCGGCAAATTTTCTGTTTTTCATGAGTCCGGTATTGATAAATACATTCATGGCGGCTCCTGTAAGCGCCCCTCTGCACGCGGCAGCGGCAACAGCCGCGTCACTTAGCACCAGTTTGGAGCCTTTACTTGCAGCTTCTTCCGCAAGCTCAACCACCTCCCGGACTACCTTCATAATTTTCATGGGAACGGCGCAGGCAGCCCTCAAAGCGCCTTCCAGTCTCTCATCTCTTCCGGGTTCATCCTTTGGAATACCGTATGCAGCCGCCAGCGGTGCAAATGCCTCCGCGTCCTCATCGATCAGAAGCAAAAGTCTTTTCGACGCCGTCTCGGCCCGTTTCAACATGTTTTCCATATCCTCCTGATATTGCGCATATTTTTTCTTCCCCACAGTCAAATTGGCGACCATCGAACACAGCGCCGCACCAATTGCGCCCAGCAGTGCACTGGCGCCGCCTCCGCCGGGGACAGGCTCCTTTGAAGCAAGAGCAGATATAAAACCGTGCAGTGAATTTTCCATAATCTGAAACACTCCTCTCCAAGTTAAATTGTAACACAAAATAAAAATATTCCCCGCTATTTCGGGCAATAACTTTTACTTACCGAAAAACGGAGCTATATTCATATCGTTCCCTCTAAGCAGGTATCCCCGTCTTTTCGACGACAACCATTATTCACCATTCGTCTGATGTTCCTTTTGCTATACACGTCGGTCAATAAAGAAAGAATGTATAAAGGATACCATAAAAAACGGGCTAAGTCAACTTAGCGGTAGGCTTCGCTCAAAAAAGTAGGCCTGTCCCCTCGCTGTAAAATACATATTTTTTGAAAAATTGGTAAAAATGATACAGATATTACTCGCATAATGAGCTGAAAAGCTGTCCCTGCGAGAATTAGGATAGATGCGTTTTCAAAAGTAAAACATATTTGTAGAAAGGATTTTCAAAAATGGAGGAGAAAGAAAAGCAGGCGCTTTCTGAAACCTACGCAGCAAATACGGCTCACTTTGACAGTCTCTTTAAAATCGGCAGCAATTTCGACATGGTCAAACGCGAAATTCGTATAGCTGGCGCGGCCGCCGCTATCTATTTTGTAGACGGACTTATCAAAGACGAAGCCGCCGAACGTGTTATCAGCGTTGTCTTGGAGCACAGCTCAGATCTTGCGCCGGAAGTGCTCGCGGACGGCAAGCTATTTGCGGAATATATGATATCCTACACGGAGACATCCGTCGTCTATACGGAGGAGGAAATCACCGACAGCATTTACGGCGGATGCCTCGCACTGTTCTGTGAAAGCTTTGCCGGCGCAGTTATCATCAAATCACGATCCTTCCCTGCACGCGGCATAGAGGAGCCGGTAACTGACAAAGTTCTCCGCGGTTCACGTGTCGGTTTTGTCGAAACCTTGATCAAAAACACGGCGCTGCTCCGCCGGTATCTGCATGACAGTCACCTGATGATGAAAAAATTCACCGTCGGCGATGAATCCCGTACAACCGTAATCCTGTGCTATATGGACAATCGAGCAGATCCATCCCTTGTCAATCATGTTTCAAAAAAGCTTTCGGAAATTCAGACGGATGCGCTCTGCCTCGGCATACAGAGTCTTTCTGAATGTCTCGTCAAACAGCGCTGGTATAATCCGTTTCCGAAATTCCGTTATACAGAACGACCGGATGCAGCGGCAGCCTCCGCTATTGAGGGAAGCCTGCTTGTCTTCTGTGACAATTCACCGCAGGTTATGATCCTGCCGGTCTCCATCTTCGATTTTCTGCAGAAGACAGACGACTTCTATATGTCTCCTTTCACCGGCAGTTATCTGCGTCTGATACGTCTGCTGACATTTGTAATTGCAATCTTTCTGACACCGCTCTGGTATCTTTTTTTAAAGAATCCCGCCTGGATACCTCCGTGGCTGGAGCTTATCAAAGTTCCCGAAGAACCGGTCGTTCCTATTCTGATGCAGCTTATTATTATTGAAATCGCCATAGACGGCCTGAAAATCGCATCCCTGACCACGCCTGACACATTAGCCAATTCCTTCAGCGTTGTGGGCGGTTTGATTCTCGGTGATTTTGCGATTGAAATCGGCTGGTTCGTCCCGCAGACAATCCTTTATATGTCAGTCGTCGCCATCTGCAATTTCACGCAGCACAGCTATGAGCTCGGCTACGCGTTCAAATATGTGCGCATCATGCTGCTAACTCTGACCGCAATCTTTAATATTTGGGGCTTCGCCGCCGGCCTCATCATACTGCTGCTGATGCTGATAACCAATAAAACCGTTGAGGAGAAGCGCAGATACCTGTATCCGCTCGTCCCCTTCAACGGTCCGGCGCTCCTCAGCCTTTTTGTACGCCGAAAGAAGCATTGATTTCCTTCAATGCTTTGGCAAAATGCTCCGCTTCAGCCATCTTATTTCCGAACCCGAAGCTGATACGCACTGCGCCGTTTTCATTGGTTTTAAGCATGCGGTGTGCCAGCGGAGCGCAGTGAAAACCGCTGCGCGCACAAATTCCTTTTTCGTCCAGCGCCGCGGCGACGCTGTTGGAGGATACACCGTCGACATTGAACAGTATCGTACCTCCCGCCGGCGCCTCCTTTGCATATACAGTGACACCGCAGCTATTGCACAGCATCTCCATAAGCCGCCGGTACATCCGGTGATTGTTTTCCCGTATTTCCTGCATCATGGCTCCGGCATAACGCATCCCCGCCCCCAGGCCGACAATTCCCGGAGTTGCTAATGTTCCCGCTTCCATGCGCTCCGGCAAAAAATCCGGCATGGAGGGATCCAAAGAGTTTATTCCGTTTCCTCCGTCCGCAAATGGTTCGGGCACGGCTGCTTCCGCCCCGACTATCAACATCCCTGTCCCCTGCGGTCCAAGCAGTCCCTTATGCCCCGCCATGCAGAGATAGGATATACCGTCATTTTCCACATGCAGATCATACACACCCGCGCTCTGGGAAGCATCGACCAAAAAAGGTACCCGCTTTTCCCGCAGAAGCGCGCCTATTTTCCGAATGGGCAGCCTCATTCCGCAAACATTGGACACATGATTGGCGACAACCAGCACGGTATTCGGACGAATCTTTTCACGTATGGTGTTCAGCAGCGCCTTGTCTTCGAGCTGGACGCCGCCGGCTGCCACCGGGTAAACGTCATATTTGACGCCGGTCTTTGTGAGACGTTCAATCGGCCGAAGAACCGAGTTATGCTCTATTTCAGAAATCAGAACATGATCTCCGCTTTTCAGCAAGCCCTTCAGCGCCATATTAAGAGCATACGTGGCATTGGATGCAAACACAACGTTTTCCGGCTGCGAGCAGCCGAACATCTCGGCTGCAAGGCAGCGGACACGGTAAATCTCCTCCGCCGCGCGAAGAGAAAGACGGTGTGCGCTTCTGCCCGGATTTCCGCAGTAATCACGCATGCATTGATTCATCGTGCGGATAACGGCAGCGGGCTTCGGATAGCTTGTCGCGGCATGATCGAAATATATCATATGCGGGTTCCTCCTGGACGGCGCCGCTTATTTTGCGCCGTCAATTATTTGTGAAAATTTGACATGGGCATCCCGCAGTATCTTTTCAACCTCCGCAGCCTCGCCGACAAGCTCTATGCCATAGGCACATCCTTTAGCCGTCAGCGATGCGTCAAGCTTTATAATTTTATTTTTCATCCTTTTGGCGTCCAGAATTTCATGGCCCTTTGTTGCATGCGTAATGGAACTGACCGCCACAATCATTCTTTTTCCCATATAATGACCATGCCTTTCGCGGCGGCGTCATCTTATATATCGGAGCATCCCAGGTAGAAATCATGCTTTGAAATGCAGCTTGAAGCCGAATGGATATACTCCCGGAAGCGCTTTTGCGACCGTTTCCGGCGAGAGCTTTCATGCATCCGATAACATGCTGATGGACGGTAATTTCCATAGCTTTTTATACCGCCGCATTATCATCATATGTTTCACAACCGTGAAATGTCAAATGAAATGCAGAGGCAATTTGTTTTTGGTACAATCCTGCATAGCCCCGGTCTGCCATATCCGCCGTTCGATTTTTTCTGTCTGTCGGACTGCGGGCGAATAAGCTGCGTTCGCTCGATAAAAAAAGCGGAAGCAAATAAATTTGCTTCCGCATAACATTCGGCTATTGCCTGTCTTCTTCATTGAACGCATCTCCGCATTCCGGACAGAATTTCGGCGGATTTTCGGCATCTTTCGGCTCCCATCCACAGCGTGAGCACCGATATTTTGCGCTTTCCCTCGGCTTTCCGCACTCCTCACAGAATTTTCCTTCGTTTATATGTCCACAAGAACATTTCCAGCCTGTACTCTTTTCCGGACGCGGTTTTCCGCATTCCGAGCAAAACTTTCCATCGTTTTCGGCGCCGCAGGCACACGTCCACGCGCCGGCATTCTGTCCGGCAGACGAGGCCGGATTTTGAGAAGCGCTCCGTGTCCGCCCCATTTCAAACAGATTCGCCGGATTTGCGCCGCCAGCCTGCTGAGCCATACCCATGCCCATGAACCCCATCATTGCACCGTTTTCATTAGCAGCCGCGCTTTTCATTGCCTCCGCCTGCGCGCCGACCAGAGCTGCAGCAGCCATGTTTGGATCACGCATGACAGCGCTTTTCTGCAGCTGCTTGATCATCTCCTCGTCCTCGGCAGACGCTTTCACGGAGCTTACGCCAAAGGAGGCAATTGTGATTCCCCTCAACTCCATCCATTTTTCAGACAGTATTTCATTGAGCGCCTCCGCCAGCTCAGCCGTATGCCCCGGCAGCGCACTGTACCGAATTC
>CAKTAA010000007.1 GCA_934526185.1 uncultured Eubacteriales bacterium
ATCCTCCGGAACACTTGCCCTTTTTCGGGCGACAACCGATAAAATTTACTATCCCGATGAGGACACAGAGCTTTCTCTTGCCGATATCTGTGCGGCAAAGCGTCCTGATTATCTGATTATTACACTGGGCATTAACGGCATTTCCTCCATGAAAGAGGAGTATTTCAAATCGGAATATATAAAGGTTGTTAATATCGTAAAAGAAAACTCACCGGATACAAAAATTATTCTGCAATCGATTTACCCCGTAGCAAAGAACTATACGAAAATAAGCAATTCGGCCATTCGCGAGGCAAACAGTTGGGTGGTTGATATTGCATATGAGTGCCAGGTGAAATATCTCGACACTTTCTCCGCTCTCGTTGGAAGCGACGGCTATTTGCCGGACGATTGGCAAAACGGTGACGGAATGCATTTAAACGAAGCCGGATTTGCTGCTATTATGGAATACGTCCGTTTGCACCCATATCGGGATTGAGCGCAGAAGTATTTCTAACAACGTTTCAAATGTTTCCCGCTCAGCGGCAAGCATCGTACGAATCCCATACTGAAAATCATTCTTTATTTTAAAATTTACGTATCATATGAAAGGTCAGGTAACAGAATATGCCGAAAAAAATAATGGTAACTTTTCTTGCACTTTTGATGCTATGTTTTCCCTCTTGTCAGGAGAAACCATCGGATGCTGTGATGGAGGATGTAGTCATTGCAGTTGAAAAAGCGATTCCGGACAGCGGCAATATGGTAGAGGCCGACAAGGATTATCTGAATGGTTTTTTCTCCGCTGAACCGGATGATTTTGCTTCCTATATTATCAAGGTTCAGTCAGACGGAAGCAATATTGACGAATTCGGAATTTTTGAAGCCAAAAGCAATGACGATATCTCCAATATTACAAAAATGCTGGACGATTTTTTTGAAACCTACCGCTCAGCATGGAACGACAGCTATCTCCAATCGGAATACCCCAAGCTGCGGGATGCTGAATATTATGTATCGGGAAAGTTTGTGATGTATTGTATTCTGAACGAAGAAACAAAAGAAGCTGCACTGACAGCTTTCAAAAATGCGGCTTCCTGAGTTTTCTGCTTTGTCCAATTTATTAGGAATGTATACGTTCTCAGCATTCTGTAAATACACTGAGCAGAGATTTTGAATTTCTACAATTAAGAGCGGCATGGTTTTTAAAAGAAACCATGCCGCTCTTGATTTATTTACTTTTATCATGTTTTGAGAGCTCTTATATCATAACTTATTGTTTCAATAATTAATTACAAATATATCAAATGGTTTAAGACACCGATATAACCGATTTTGATTCCGCCGTTAACAGAAAGCCTTTATACTATTGCCATACAACACGCTTTACAGCATCGGGAAGTCGCACAAACGAACACTGCTGTTTTGCTGTCAGCAATTTTGCTTGCCCGTCTTATTTTGACGGCAGCATGGACTTACATGACCGTACCGCCGGCACGAAAGAGCGAGAGCGAAAATGGTATCCGGCGGAGAGGATACCAAACCGTCCGGCTTACTCATATATTACAAGCAGGTGAATATACGCTGCACATACAATCAATACTTTTGCAATAGAAACGCTCGAGCAAATAAACATTGAGGTAATTTCACAAAATCAGCGTCACCATAGCCGGATCAGACGCTTGTAGAAATCAAACGATACATCTGGTAAAACCGCTGGCGGCTCCCCAATGCATCCGTTGTCAGTTTCAGCGCTTTTTGAAACTCCGTAGCCAGCCTATTCATAATCGGATATCATTCACAATATAACGCCTCCTTCAGATGAACATGTATGTGTCGATATTGGATCTGTAACATATCGTGGCAATGGACTGTTACGGCGTTCCCGCCTTTACTATTTTACGGCAATAAAATTTTCAGTTATTGTTTGAATAAATCCTTTAAAGAATTTACTGTATATCCTATTAAACCACATGTTAAATTTGGCAAATCGGTGTACCCATTGATATGATTACGCAGAAATTTAATATCAGAATGATATCACAAACAATATACCACACGGAACCAAATGGTTCCGTGTGGTATACAGCATCCAAGAATATGGGTTGACTTATCTGCAGCCGCAGCTATTGTTGCTGATTGACGGCGGGCAGAACTGATCTGTAGGGAAACACATTTTCTTAAAGGCGCTGCAAGGATCATCATCCTCTGCGAAAACGCATTCCTTTTCCGGTACGCAGTACTCTGTTGCGTTGATGAGAAACTGGCCGGGACGCTCCATACGAACCACAGAAAAGAATCCCAACGTTACTGTGAGAACACAGCCGGAGTTTGAATTGTCACAAAGCGGTCCATTCAGACAACTGCAGACATTTTCCGGAAGCTCCTCAGGGCAGAGGCAAGAGCAGCAGCAGCGGCACTGGCACTTTTCCATAATTCTGGTTGACAGCACAACCGGATCGACAATTTCAAGAACAGCCGTGGGAAGATTGGTCTCGCATTCGTTGTTGAAATTAGGAAGCGTGCAGAAATTATCTTCACAGGCAGAGCTCTTGAAAATTTTGACACTGCCTTCGCTTCCGAACAGGATAACGCTTTTATCTACGATAGCCAAGCCTTCGATTTCCTGAGCCTTTCCGCCGCAGAGGCAGGATTCCGCAACGATTTTAACAAATATTCTGATATTCACCTGATAAAAGCCGCGGTTAAATGTGAGCGGCGTAACACTGATATTCGAGCCGATGATTTTTGCACATTTGGTTCTGACGGACCCGGAACGGTCAATGACCTCCTGTCCGAATTCGGTTAAATATACTCTGACGTCTTCGAAACAGTCTTTGTCCCGGCAGCTGTCCAGAATCCGGTTGACGTCTATATAAACCGGATCGTTTCCGACGGAATTGTTCGCGGAATTGCTGCAGCAGGAGTTTCTGTTATCTGCCATTTGGTCGATTCCTCCTAAATAAGTAGAAATACAGGTGTTGTTCACCTTCTGTACCATCTTATGCACGGCAAAAGGAATTGACACAGTTTTGCGAGACAATGCAAATAGGCGTTGGGCAGGTTTACACTTATAAAAAGCAGGATCTTTATCAGTTAAACGCGGTTTCTGTATGTGTAAAATTATTTATTTTGACAATAATGAATCTTTTACTTTCAAATGTCTTCCATCTCTCCAGTAATCCAGCTCCTGCAATTTTTCAGCATCAAAATACAATCTTGCAGCCGAGCTAAGACAACAATTTCACCTGATATGCTTCCGCTGGAAATCGTTAAAATCTATTAGGGCGCCTAAAATATGTCCGACTGTTGCAGATTTACAGCTCAAATTTTCCTTTTTCATCGATTTTCGATTCAAGCATCCGTGTCTTTTCTTTTATTCGTTGTACTATTGTATGAAATTTTGCAGCATAATTTTCCAAAAGTTGACCTTGCGTGTAAATGAAAACCAAAGGCAAAAAATCTCCCATATCCGGCAACTGATTCGGATGTTATGGGAGATTTTTATTCATTTACTCACGATGGATAAGAGTGACGTTCTTTTGCCAATGCGCCTCAGACATATTTTTTCAATGATTCATCAAGCTCCTCCGCAGGCATGGACGCTGTAACGGTACAGCGTAGATTGTTAGCCTCGGCGAAACGAGCTATTTCCTCTATAGCTACCTTAAATTCCTCATAATCATTTTCGCAGATTTTAAGTGCAGAATCCACAAAAATATCGGTTATATCGTGGTTGCTCGCATAGATACCGGCTATAAAGCCGAACAGGGACTGGCCGTCGCAGATCATATAATCCAGTGTGTTTATCAAACGCACCTGATGCCTGATATCATAACGAAGCTTTTCCCCCTGTTCCAGGCAAACGACCGCGCCGCTGGATGCTTCATACGCACTGTTGACCGCGTTGATCAAAGCCTTGGTTTTCCCCGTGCCTTTAACACCGACTATCAATTTCAGCATAACGACTCCTTTTCCCGGCGGAAAGCATTTTTCCGGCACAAAGCTGTTTGGACGAAGCCGCCGAACCACGCCAGACAATCTCTTTCTTTGTGCTCCTGTTCATATTTTACATGAATTTGAAAAAAATATCAAGGGGCATTTACTATATTTTTGTAAATATTATATGAGAAAATGTATCTTTAACCATATCTCCGCATTTCTCTATGTTTACACGCCGGTTTCCGCTATACTCAAACCAAATATTTGCCTCTGCTGAACCTCTGACGCTTTCTTTGGTAAAAAAATGCACCTGCCGGATGCTTCGGCAAGTGCATTTCTGAAAATCAACAGATGGGCGTTGTCACTCGGCCAGCCGGCTCTCAAGCTGTGCCTTTCTATCTTCATAGCCGGGTTTGCCGAGCAGAGCAAACATGTTCTTTTTATATGCTTCAACGCCGGGCTGGTTAAACGGATTTACGCCCAATACATATCCGGAAACGCCGCACGCGAGTTCAAAGAAGTAGACCAAATAGCCGAAGTGGTACGCGTCTCTCTTATCGATTTCTATAACCATATTAGGAACGCCGCCGTCTACGTGCGCAATGGCTGCGCCCTTATACGCCATTTCATTGACAAAGGACAGCTCTTTTCCACTGAGAAAGTTCAGTCCATCCGCATTTGTCTTATCTTCCGGTATCTCAAGAACGGACAAATTGTCCTTTATATGGAGAACCGTCTCAAACAAGGTGCGTTCACCATCCTGAATATACTGGCCCAGCGAATGCAGATCAGTGGTAAACAGGACAGATGCCGGGAAAATACCTTTCCCGTCCTTGCCTTCGCTTTCACCGTAAAGCTGTTTCCACCACTCATTCAGCATAGCAAGCGCCGGCTCGTATCCAACCAAAATTTCCGTTTTCTTTCCGTTGCGGTACAGAAGATTTCTGTATGCCGCATACCGGAAGCAATCGTTCTGTTCAAGGTTGTCGGCAGCAAAAGCGTTTTTCGCGTCCTCCGCTCCCTTGAGCATTTCATCGATGGATACACCCGCGACAGCGATGGGAAGCAGTCCGACAGCGGTCAGCACAGAATATCTGCCGCCGCAGTCATCCGGCACTACAAAGGTTTCACATCCCGCTTCATCCGCAAACTGCTTCAGCGTTCCTTTCTGACGGTCGGTAGTAACAAAAATGCGATCCTTCAGGGCACTTTCACCGTACTTTTTAATCAGTAAATCGCGGAAAATCCGAAAAGCAATGGCCGGTTCTGTCGTTGTACCGGACTTGGAAATGACATTTATGCAGATGTCTTTTCCCTCACAGATTTCAAGCAGTTCATTTAAAGCCTGAGAGCTGATATGATTGCCTGCAAAGTATATTTCAGGGGTATCCTTTTTCATCTGATTATACAGCGGCGACTTTACAAATTCAATAGCAGCGCGGGCGCCGAGATAGGATCCGCCGATGCCGATTACAATCAGAATATCACATGAGGACTGAATTTTCTTTGCAGCCGCTTTGATACGTGCAAATTCCTCCTTATCATAGTTCACCGGGAGATCATACCATCCGAGAAAGTCGGAGCCTTCGCCGCTTTTGTTCTTCACCTTCTCATACGCGGCGGTAATTTCGCCGCGAATTCCGTCCAGGGCATCCTTGTTCAGAAAAGATTTCAAATGTGTGTCGTTGAGATATACAGCCATATTCGTCCATTCCTTTCTTTTCGGAGGCCGCGGGATATGCCGTCCTCCGGTAAATCCTTTTATACGGGCCTATGCTCACGAGAATCGAACAGCCGACAGCCTTCCCTCTCATGCGCCCGATTTCCCTTGAATCCGGTTACCTGCAAAGCGGCAGCGATGCGGCATACCCGTTGCCGGAACATATTACTCCTTATTATAGACAAATGGCTGCCCGATTGCAATAGCAAACATCGATTATTTCGTTAAATATTTTTTAATATTTCCCGTCAAAAGATCGCCTCGCAGAGCATGCGGTAGAACAGCGAAAAGAAACCGATCTTTTCTACGCTTTCACCGGCACGCAGTTCCGTCTTCCCGATTTCCTCCCCGTCGCAGGTATAGGTGATGGTTCCCAATACATCCCCTTCTGCAACAGGCGCATTGATGCTTTCTGGGAGTTCAATGTTCTGCGTGACACTGTTTTCCTTGCCTTTTTCCATGATGATGCGGAATGCATCGTATTTCACACTGCATGAATCCCGAACGCCTCCCTTGACGTACAGATCGTCCAGCGTTCCGGCCTCAAATTCCTTCAGCGCAAAGTTTGCAAAGCCGAAATCCAACAGCGCCGCAGCCGTCTGATTGCGCGTATCGCGGGTTGAAGCTGCCATAACCACAGCTATCAGCTGCAGATTATCCCGTTTGGCTGTCGCACTGATACAAAATTTTGCCTTTGACGTCGAACCGGTTTTCAGACCGTTTGCACCGTTATAAAACCGGACCAGGCGGTTGGTATTTGTCAGACCGAACGCACCGTCGCGAATGGTATCCATCCAAATCGTTGTATAGTCGAAAATCATTTCGTGCGTCAGCAATTCCCGAGACATCAGGGCAATGTCCCTCGCCGTCGTCAGATGTCCCTCTACCGTGTCGTCCAAGCCATTGGTATTCATAAAAACGGTATTGGTCATGCCGAGCTCCGCCGCTCTTTCGTTCATCCTTGATACAAAAGCGGTTTCTGATCCGCAGACATATTCCGCAAGGGCGACGGCTGCATCATTTGCAGAGGCGACGACAACGGCCTTCAGCATATCGTCCACACTCATCGCCTCTCCCTCCTTCAAATATACCTGGGATCCTCCCATGGACGATGCGTGAGCGCTGACCGTAACCATATCCGTCTTCTGAATTTTTCCACTGTCAATGGCCTCTACCACAAGCAGGATCGTCATAATCTTTGTTACAGATGCGGGCGGGAGTTTTTCGTCCGCATTGAACTCATAGAGTATGGTACCTGTAGCCGCATCCATAAGAATGAGGCTTTTGGCATCGGTTTCCGCCGTAAACTCGACAGCAGATACATTTCCGCTCAGAAACGTTGCCAGAAGTACGGCTGTCATAACAAGACCGATCAATTTTTTCATTGGATTTCATCCTTTCTCAGTCGTCATTTTCCTGTTAACACCATATGATGCGAAAAAGACAACTATGCAAAATTTCAGCGGCTATGTGTAAATTATTTTACTTAATTTAAATATGCTCTCTAAAAACCAAGACCTTTCTTTGAATCCAGCCTAAAAGCGTTCAGGCTTTTTGAACAGGTTCTTTGTATAATTCACAGACAAAACCACGTAATTTTTTCGAAAAATTGCTGATAATGTTCCCTGTCTCTCCAAAAGCAAAACATAGGACGGCTGTGCCCAATACGGGCTCGGCCGTCCTGTACGCAGCGTACGGACCGGAAATATTTTTGAAAGCTTTTGCTGAAACCGTTCAAGGCAGAGACGTACAATTATAACCCATACTAACAGCGCAAAAAACAGGCATTGCGCAATGGCAAAAGACCGATTCGTTATGTGTGTAGCCGCACAAACGGTCGTATCTCCCGGGCTTGGGCTTACTATCTCATCAGTCTCTCTACAGGCGTCCCTTGCCGATCACCCTGCCCGCGCAGAAAAAGCTGTCAAATTCATTGACGACTATCGGCGGGTAATCTTTGTTCAGGGAAACCAGCTTATTTCCCTGAAGCATTTTCATATAGCCTTCTCCGTTCAGACAGAAAACTCCGATTTGTCCGCTCTCTACAATCACATTTGCTTTTACAAAAACGATATCCCGATTAGCGTACAAGGGTTCCATGCTGTTGCCGTGAACCCGCAGTGCAAAATCTGCATCAGACGGGACATTTTCTAAATAGACAAAATCGTATTCGTGGCCGTTTTCAAGCCATTGGCCGGTTCCGGCGGATACCGGCACGCTGTAAAGAGGTATCCCCGATATAATCCTTTCAAACTCACTTTGCTCTCTGTAAGCTCCGTCACCATGCTTTCTGTTATAATCCGCCGGTATTCTCTTTTCTGACTTCCCAAGCAAGTAATCTGTAGATACCTCTAATATTTCGGCGAGATTGGAAGCTAATCAGACTAAACTTTCCTATAAATCCGGCAGCGCCTCTTCCTTTACAGAGATTTCCTATCTGATGGAGGTTCCGAAATTTGGCGGAACACCTGAAAAAATTGATGTTACCGTACTTTCCGACACCACTAAAAAGTATATCCCCGGCACAAAAGATTACGGTGATCTTGTATTCAAGTTCCTTTACGACAATTCCGGCGAAAATTCCAACTTCCGTATACTGAAAGGATTGGATGACGATCAGACAAAAGCGACGTTTAAAATTGAGTATCCCGACGGCACCGCACATCAGTTCGATGCAATTCCATCAGTAAAAATGGATGCAGGAACCCTCAATGGTGCTCTGACCTTCAGCGCAACCATGATTGTCCAGAGCGACATCGAAATTTCGAATCCCATAGCATAAGCTGTCGAACTAACATAGCAGCGGGGACCGCAAAGGTCCCCTTGCTGTAAATCATGTATCAGAACAGAAAGGAAACGGATATGAAAACATTTTACACACTTAGCATCGGCGGTGATGAATATAAGCTGCGTCTGACGGCCGGCGCTATCATGGCCATCGAAAAAAAACTCGGAAAATCTCTCTTTTCCGCGCTGGAGCATATTCAGGACAATATGGTGGAAACCATTACGACGATTCTTTGGGGAGCCTTGCAGCCGTTTCAATCCAATTTTTCGCTTGATAAAGCGGCAGGGCTGTTTGATCAATATATTGACGACGGACATTCCATTGAAGAACTGATGCAGGAAATCAATTCTCTGTTTGAGACATCCGGTTTTTTCAGAAAGGGTCAGGAAGCGTAAAGCCTGACCCTCAGACCGATTATCCGAAATACCTCGCCTATACGGCATTGACCTCCGGTGCTGCTTGGACAGATATCGCTGGCATGACGGTTGAAGATATCGCACTTTTCGTACAGGCGCGGCAGGAGCGCGACAGAGAGCTCACACAGATGCTGGCAAGCATTGTATACAGCGGAGCAGCGCTGACAGGTGTGGCGGTTAACAATCCGAACAAATTTCCCAGTCTTGACGAGGCTTTTCCGGGCTTGTTCGAGAAAAAGGGGCAGCAGGACTGGCGGGTGATGAAGCTTCGTTTGGAAAATTATGCAAAAACGAGAAAAAATACTCATGTTGAGATTTGAATTCATTAAACGGAAATAAAGTTCTGTTCAGGTTACACAGAGAACTGTATCTTCCCAACGCATGATTGGCGATTCGCCAACTCAAAAACAATTAAAAAGCGTTCGCTCAGCGACGTTGAATTGGTTCCGTTTGAAGAATTAAACCAACAGAACCCAAATTTCAACATACTGTATAACCTATGTAATCATAATCCTATTTAATCAAGGAAAGTTGCTGGGTAAATAGTTAAAATTTGAAATAAACAATAGTATTCTGCCTTTGTTAGTCGGAGGTGATGTTATATGAGCAGCAGTTAATGTTATTTCAAGATTTTTCGGCATAATACTATATTTCACCTTTGCTCTTTTTGGTCCACAAAGACTACCAATGCGGAGTATTGCATGAGTTGTTGCAGTAAAAATCATGATTGGTTCACAATCAACTTTTTCATAAGAAAGATGTGTCTTATAATAGGCACAGCCTAATGCCTTGTACGAATCTGCTTTATTATTGACAGTTACTTGTGTAGCTATAATTGATTTATCACCTATCTAAAAATATCTACTAAGGGGGAAACTTACTGAATGCCTGTTTTAAAGGAATTGAATGGTGAAGTAAGCAGCTTGACCGGGATATTACAAACTTTAAATGAAAACATTGTAAACTGTGCGGAGCAAATCAGCTTTTCTTTGGGCGCCGCATTTGAAAATCTGACAGTTCAACTGGAATCCTTTTCCGGCAAAATCGGCGAGATACAGGAGCGGCTTCCTCAGCTAGGAAACACGGAGGGAATAACCAAACTCGGCGACGGTTTCAATAATCTTTTAGGAATTCTCGACTCCATTTTAAGCATCATTGCCGTATTTGACGACACCGGTGCACTATTTGCCAAACTCGGGGAAGCAGCCGCCGGTACAGGTGCCAGTATAGCAGCTGCCTTCAGCAACGCTGCCGGCCCTGTGCTCATTGCAGTCGCGGCTATTGCCGCAATGGCGCTCACCATTTGGGGGCTTTGGGAAAACTGCGAAGAATTCCGCACCTACTGCAGCACCATGTGGGAGGACATCAAAAAAGCATTCAACGAAGGTTGGGCTATTCTTTTCAGTGGTTGGAACGATACCGGCGCACCCGTATTCGAAGCATGGAACAGAGCAACGGAAACCGTCGGAATAGTTCTTAATACGCTTTGGGAAAACATAAGGCCCGTGTTCAACAATATTATGGAAAAGGCCGGCGACATTTGGGAAAATTATCTGAGGCCATTATGTGAAAACATCCGGCAGGGCATTGAAAACATCATTGAATTGGTGCTGAATTTGTGGAACAACGTTGTAGCTCCGATTCTTGATTTGGTTATCAGCTATTTCGGTCCCGTTCTTACAAATTTATACAATAATATAATCGACGTATTAGCTACTGTAATTAAAAGCGCTCAAGGAATGCTCAATGGTTTAATGGATATGTTCAACGGTGTTTTGGATTTTATAAACGGCATATTTACAGGCGACTGGAAACGGGCTTTAAGTGGTCTAATCAATATTTTTGTCGGGTTTGGAAACTTGTTTATTACAATATTTGAAACGGCTGTCAATTTTGTTATTGATTTATTTAATATGCTTTTCACCTCTATTTTAAGCGGTATTAAGGGGGCCATCAATGCCATTCTTAGTGCGGTTGAATGGGTAGCCGATTTTATCGGTTTTGATGTTAACCTGCAAATCAGCGGAGATGTACCCAGAATTCCCTTGTTAACAATTCCAAGAATTTCCAACGTTCAGATCGCAGCCGGCGGTTTTCCGAAACAGGGGCAAATGTTTTTTGCGAGAGAGGCCGGACCGGAGCTGGTCGGCACTATCGGCAGCCGCAGCGCGGTTGTCAACAATGAACAAATCGTGGATTCTGTTTCACAGGAGGGTATACAATGCAGTACGGGCGGCTTTATCTGCCGGCAATTCCGGCGGCAGCAATCCGCTTCGTGTCAATTTGTATCTGGACGGCAAACAAATCACCTCAGCCGTAGAGAAGGTTCAAAGAGAGCGCGGACTTTCTCTCGTCGGTGCGGCTTATTGATTTACTCAGTTCTGCCGCTGAAAGCTGACGTAAAACATGTATTGACTCTTTTGCCCATAAATTAATACTCCGATTTCATTTTCCGCTATTGTATTAATACTGTCTATATCTCTATTGGATTGGAAAATTTTATTTGTTTCCGTCTGGAAATTCAAACGAAACATAATAATTTGTCGTTGTGTCCATTCTATCCCCTCTTAATTTGGGAGGTTTTTGAAATAGCTTTTACGATGACAGTTTTATAGTGAAACTGTCTATTGAACCTACTCAACATCAAGTTGCCAATTTTAATACATACAATAATAACCATAACTATAAATCCAATAATCATCAATACCAAAGTAATATTTTGCATGTCTATTTTTACCAGCTCTCCCTTTAAAGTATTGCATATATTAATTTTATCAGTATACCATATAATATTGTTTTTTAAGGATTTCAACTCAATTGCGGACAAGCAACAAATAATTTGTTGCATATTTTCCTTAGCTTTACAGTTTTCACTATATCAGCAAGTCATTGGTTTCAAATACAAGGAGGTATGCCATATGGCACAAATTCAGCAACTGCCCAAAGCTCCGGTAACCCTCATCAGCGATACATCGGATAATTATATCCTGCCGGAGCCTTCAAGCTACAGCGGTTCCACCTCTACACTGGTAGACAGCGCAACCAGTGTAAGCGGTCATCTTCTTGGTTCCGTTATCCGGAATGATGTCGCAAAAGTTTCTTTGACATGGAATTATCTGAGCGTTGAGGATTGGGCCCAAATCAATCAAAGATTTAAAGATCATTATATAAATACCGTAAAATTTTTCGACCAGACGAAAGGCGATTGGGATGAAAGACAGATGTATATCAGCGATCGCGACGCCGGTATGTGGCGCAGAGGCTCAGATGGTACCGTATGCGGCTGGACCGATTGCACTCTGGTTCTGACGGAGGTGTGAGGATGAAGCTTACCGGTAGCGAATGGGAGGAATGGAATATCAATCAGGCCCGTCCTCTTACAAGTGAAGCCCTTGTGGAAGTATTATATTATGTAAACAACCCTGACCTTCCCGACGCAGAAGCGACAGCCGAAAATTTTCTTGCCCCGCTTTCTGATGTCTCCGGTGTCGCAGATACTGTTGACAGAGAGGTTGTCGCATACGCAACTCTGGAAAAAAACTACTGGCTGCTCGACGGATCCAGAAAAAGTATCCCTGGGACGGCTCCTTATGAATACAGCGGATACATAAGCGGACAGCTCTGCGATGAAAACGGTTGCTTTTCCACTCCGCCAGCAATCGACATCCAATTTGGTTCGGTTATTAAAGAAATACCGGGGCTTATTATTACATGGGGTATCTCCATCGGTGAGTACCCGGTTTCCTTTACCATTAAAACCTACAAGCTGACAGAACAGGTCCAGCTCATGGAGTTTCAGAACAATACTGAAATCGTTTCGGGCATTGAAAGCCCACTGAAAAATTTTGACAGAGTTCGAATCGAAATTGCTAAATGGTGCCGCGGAAACCGGTACGCCCGAATCGGCAAGGTCCAGACGGGGAGCAAAACGAGATTTTCCAAAAAGAATCTGCTTCAGTTTTCAGCATCGCAGGAGGTTGATCCTCTGTCGGCAAGCCTTCCCAAATATTCCGTGGCATTTGAAGTCAGAGATGACGGCAGCGGAATCAATATTTTTGATCCCTACAGCAGCAACAGTCTTTCGCCATACATCCTGGAACGCCAGGAAATTCGAACGCGTTACGGCTTTCGCCTGGGTGAAACCGAAAAATGGATTGATGGCGGCGTCTATTTTCTTTCCGACTGGAATATTTCCCCAAACGGTCAAGCAGCTTCTTTTCAGGCTCGGGATCTGCTCGGCTTCATGAACGATACTTATAACAAAGGCGTTTACAATCCCGAAGGAATTGATCTGTATACACTTGCCGAAGACGTTCTGCATGAGGCAAATCTGCCCAATCTGAAAAACCAGGCCGTCAGATGGAAGATAGACGTTTCCCTTAAAAATATAAAAACCGTTTCTCCCCTGCCCGTCTGCACTTATGCCGAATGTTTGCAGTTGATTGCAAACGCCGCTTGTGCCGTCATATATTTTGACAGAAACGGTACCCTTCACATTGCGCCCCGGCCGTCCTATCCGGCAAACGCGGAGGCGGACTTTGAAATCAATGAAAACAACAGCTACGAGAAAGCAAATATGTCTATCCTCAAGCCAGTCGGACAAATCGACGTCAGCGCATATTCATGGACTATAGAGCCTGAACCCAAAGAGCTATACAATGCGTCTCTGAGTCTCCGATCCGGTCAAAATGAATTCCTCATTGAATATTCCGATGCCGCTGTCCTTGGCGCGAATCCGGTTACACTCAGTTCCGGTTTTATGCTTGACAGGGACAAGTCAGCTTTCTATACCAGAGGCTGTCGCCTGGTCATTCACAATCCAAGCGCAAGAGATGCTGTCTGCTCCGTCAGAATCAGCGGAAAGCTTTTGAAATCTTTGGAAACCATAATCACAGTAAATAACGGCAGCTCCGGCGAAACCGTTACCCTGAAAAACATCCTGATTTCGGATACCGACCGCGCGGAGGCGATCGGAGACTGGATGAAACAGCAATATCAGAACAGAAAACATCTATCCCTTGCGTGGCGGCTTGATCCGGCTGTCGATGTTCTGGATTCCGTCCTCGTTAAAAGCGGATCCTCTGTGCAGACAGCACAGCTCTATGCCTCAAGCTTCAGCTTCAGCGGCGCTTTCCAGGGAAAAGGTGAGGGAATGGTATGCGGATGAAAATTATCTTTCATACAGCGGCAATGACGCTTCCGCGTCTTATTTACCAAAGAAAGGAAAGTCTTTGCAAGACGAAGCACGGTGAAAGAAATGAACACAGAATGGAGTACGCCGATCACGGACAGAACCCGTGAGGATATCGAAAACCAAACGGATAAAGCGTTTATAAACGATACGGACTTAAACAGAATTGAAGGAAACCTTGAATATCTGGCGGAGCATCTCAAAGGATATCTTACCGCTCCGCCTAAGTGCCGCACAAATTGGACCAGCACCGATCTTCCCACAAAAGCGGACATTGAACGGATACGCCGCGGCGTAACTGACATCATGGTTTCATTCAAAAGGCCCGAGGGCTGCAGGGACATTGAGAGTCTCACAGACAAGCCCCTTTACTTCCGTGATGTAAACATGCTGGAAACGAATCTGTTTCTGCTGAAAGAGCGCCTCGACCGTATTGAGGCATCGTATAAAAAGACCGGATTTCAGTCCGGAAGCACATTCTTTTTACCGAAAAGGAGAACATAATCATGGCATATACACCGAGAGTTATAACAGACAGAGATGCCGTCGGGGACGACCTCTTCCGTATAGAAGAACTTGCGGACGGCAGAGTAAAACTGATTCCCGCTCCTGACAGCGTTACAGTGACCGGAACAGATGTGAACAAGGAGCTGATGCAGCCATGGGAAAACGGGCTTGCAAGGCTGGATGCTTTGGAAACCAAATTGAATAACGCATACGGTTATGTGCTGCGCTGCAAATTCCATACCCAATCGGCGGGCAGCACCTTTACAGTAACTAGTTCTGATTTCTCGTATTCCTCGGAAGTGCCGGAAACCGGAATAGTCAATGTCAGCGTTCCCTATGGTGAAACGGCATATACCATATCCTGTGCCGCAGATGAAAACCAAACACTTACAAGAGAAATTATAACAGACAAATATTTCGGTATCTATCCGGTAAGCTTTGTTCTTGCCGATTTTTCCTGGGAGGAGATCATCTCTATCAGTCAGCAGGGACTGGCGCAAAATTACTGGATGCTCGGAGATACCAAGGACTTTGAATTAGCAGCCGGCGAGGTTCTTACCGCTCAGATCTATGGTTTTAATCATGACACCAAAACGGCCGGCGGCAAGGCCGGTATCACTTTTGGACTGAAGAATTTATTGGATGAAACACAAATAATGACTACCACTGGCTTAAATACGCTCGGCTATGATTGCAATCTGTATCAATGGCTGAACCAAGATTTTTTAATAGTTGCAGGATACAGCTTTTTACCAGAAGTACTAAAATCCGGCATATGTGCAGTTGACAAAACGGCAAGAGGGGCTGATTTAAATTACAATACATTTTCTATGAAAGTTTTTCAGTTTTCCGAATTTGAATGCAACGGCACACAGTTCGGGTTAATTGGAGAAGGACTTCCGTATGCAATTTTCACAAATAATGCAAGTAGAATAAAAAAACTTGCTAACGGTTCAGGAGATAGCTGTGCTTGGTGGCTCCGTTCGCCTGATAGGTTGGATACGAATTACACAAAATACTGCTGTGTAAATGCCGACGGCAGTTTTTCTTCTGTTGCGGCCAACAGCAAACTTGGCGTAAACTTCGGATTCTGTCTTTAAAGGGCAGGCCTTTCGTTTTTCGGATAACGGTATTCAGCGCCGCCGAATTCGAGACGGCGGGAATTCTTCCCGCAGACCGGCAATACTATTGACAATCCTGTTTTTATGCGTTATAATAGCTTCACCAATTGTTTCCAAATCATAGATTTGAAACAATCAAACCTCGTTCTACAGGGGCTCGCATAACAGTCAAGACATAAAACAAAAATCAAGCTTTCTGAAGAAGCTTGATTTTTGCTGATTTAACACATATATGCTGAAATTGTTGGCACCCCCGACCAGAATCGAACTGATAACTAACCCTTAGGAGGGGCTTGTTATATCCATTTAACTACGGGGGCAACTTCTTGCCGGAAGAAAGAAAAATATCTTCTCTTCAGTGGCCTCTGTTTTTGTGAAGTCTCATTCACAGCTACATTGTTTTTATTATACCAACTTTTGTCACCAAAGTCAAGAAAAATCTGTCGGTGTCTTAACTTTTCTGCCGTATCCGTCCGGGTACACCGTCAGTCAGAAAAATATCGAAAACAAAGGAGAGTCGTATGGGAAAAGGTAACAGACAAAGAGAAGCAAGAGAAAAATATGAAATTCAGCGGGAAAAGGAAAGAATAGATAAAGAAATTCGAAAAAAAAGGAACCGCAAACGTCTCATTGCCGTTCTTATTGCGGCTGCCCTGCTGCTGATTGTTGTGCTTTCCAGTATTTTTTTGGTCAATCATCTGAAAGACAGCGGGTATTTTCTTCACAATAAAACCGCTGTGAGTTCCGAGCATTACGAAGTCGACAACGCCATGATGAGTTATTTTTTCAACAGTTTATATTTCTCATATGTGGACTATTACGGCGACAGTCTTGCACAATTTGGCTTAGACCAGACCATATCCTTGAAAAAACAAGATTACGGAAATGATATGACTTGGTTTGACTATTTCGCTTCAGCAGCAAAATCCAGTGTACAGGAACTTCTCGTGCTGGCCGAAGGCGCTTATTCAGAGAATATTTCGCTTTCGGACGAAGAAAAGCAGCTCATTCAAAGAACTGCTGAACGATCAGATGCGTCGGAATATGGCAGAGGCGTACAGACGGAGGATTTGCAGAAATGTCTGGAGCTGTCGGCGCTGGCTGTGAAATACGAAGAGATTCTGCGTGAACGGTATGCCGCAACAGACGAGGAAATCAACGCATATTATGAGGAAAATTCTCTGACATATCTGACTTGCTCATACCGCAGCTACAGCTTTGCCTATGTTGCAGAGGGCGGTGTCGGCCTAACGCAGGAGGAAGCCGAAAACTATGCAGAACAGCTGCGTGCCCAAAGCAATGAGGGCGGTGAACAGGCGTTTATTGATTACCTTACCGATTATATGACCGAAAACGGAACGTCAGACGTCGAAGCTTCCGTGGAAAAAACTTTGATAGAAAATAAGGCTTATAAAGAAGATACCGCTTATCTGGAATGGGCATTTGAGGCTGAGCTCGGCGATACTTATCTGGAGCACGACGAAACCAACAAAAAATTTACCGTATATCTCCTCGTCTCCCTACCCGAGCGTGACGAAACGCTTACGAAAAATGTACGTCATATTCTTTTCTCAAACAATTCCTACGGTTCTTCTGAGAATGCAAGGAAAGCTGCGGAAAAATTATATGAGGAATGGAAAGCGGGCGATCAGAGTGAAACATCTTTTGCTAATTTAGCTAAAGAATACTCCGAAGACGGTGGATCCCGCGCCGCCGGCGGGCGTTATTCCAATGTCTATAAAGGGCAGATGGTCGATACCTTTGAGAATTGGTGCTTTGACGAATCCAGGCAGTATGGAGACACCGGTTTTGTGGAAACCTCTTATGGTGTCCATATCATGTATTTTATCAGTGACGGACCTGAAAAATGGAAGGCCGATATCTCCGAACTTTTGACAGACAAAAATTATGATGAAGCTTATAAAGCGCTGGCCGATGAACATGCTGTAAATAACTTTGACGATGTCATACAGCAAATATCTGCCTGATTACGCTCCGTTCGACGCTGGGTGATGAATATCGATAACGCGGGACTCCCGTAAAACTGTTGCTAGTTTTGCGGGAGTCCCGTTTTTGTGAATTTTAAATCTTTTAAGCTGCTATGCTTAATCCGGTACCAAAGTATCACGAATGGGTGCCGCCGCCATATATTCACCACTCGCTTCATCTTTCACCACGGCAGATCGGTATCCTGAAAGAAACTGAGTAAGTTCATACATGTTAATCCAAATTTGACAATATCCGTCCTTTTGTTCCGGACTGAAAATCAACTCCATGCCAACGTGCAGATGCGGTATATTGATGTTGTTTACATTTTCCTTTGAGCTGTAACCGGTCATGCCAAGATATCCTATCACGTCTCCCGCCGTCACATGCTTGCCCTCATATATATCGCAAAACGGATGATCCTTGCGCAAATGTGCATAATAATAATACCGTTTGCCGTCAAAGGAGCGAATTCCGATACGCCATCCGCCGTACTGATTCCAACCGGCTACTTCCACGTAGCCGGATTCCATGGCTATAATCGGAGTGCCGACGCTTCCCATCATATCATGTCCCAGATGTTTCCTTTTATAACCATATGACCGTGAAGCGCCAAAGTCATCAAAATCATTGTAATAATATCCCTTAGCTATCGGCGAAAACGCTTTGATTCCGTATTTTTTTACAGTCGCTATGCTTCCGTCCTCCTGCTTGACATCAACCTCATACTCTCCAAGCATGCCGTTAAGCACCGCTTCATAAGCTTCCTTATAGTACCTGTATGTCTTTGCATTTTCGAGCGAATTTCCAACGCTTTCCACGGAAACGGATTTTTCTCTGGCTTCATTGAGCACTGCCTCCAAGGCACCGTCCCTGTATTTTCCAAAGCTTCCGCCGCTTCTTGCAGCATATAGAGCCAAAAGCTCCGTCCATTTTACCGGCATATCGCTTTCATATGATTCAATATCCAATCGGGCTGCCTCTTTCAGCGCCTCCGCGCTCACATCAAAATCCACCCATTTGATGTATTTCTTTTCCTCCGCCGTACCATTTTCCTTTCCGCTTTCTTCAGTATCTTTATCCGAACCCTTTGCAGCGCACAGACACAGACAAAGCCCCAATATGATTGCGCCCGTTATTACGCCCTTACACTTCATTTGCATACTCTTTCCGCACCTCGCTCAAACTTCTAAAGCACATTTTCCTGTATCAACATTTCAGTTCTCCGTTCTCTACTATTTCACTTGTAAATCATGATTATTCCGCAGGTCAAAATATGTTTGTGGAAAGGCGTGAAATCATCGGTTTTTCTGGTGTTTTCTGCCGATTATTCAACAAACGTTCACAGTCCATACATATGGACATCATGTATGTAAAATATAATGAACATAGTCAAAGTTTTAACGATTTTAACATCTTATACGAGACTTTTTCAGACTTTTAAAAAATACAGGAGGTTCATATGGGAACAAAAATTCTTGTCATAGACGACGATGTCAATATTTGTGAAATGCTCCGTCTTTATCTTGAAAATGAAGGCTATGAAATCAAAACGGCAAACGACGGTGCCGAGGGCGTATCCTTTTTCAAAATGTATGAGCCGGATCTGGTGCTTTTGGATATCATGCTTCCGCGCAAGGACGGCTGGCAGGTTTGCCGTGAGATACGTGAAATCTCCTCAAAACCGATCATTATGATCACGGCTAAAGGTGAGGTATTTGATAAAGTTCTCGGACTGGAGCTGGGAGCCGATGATTTTATGGTCAAGCCGCTTGAAATGAAAGAGCTTTCTGTCCGTATCAAGGCGGTTCTTCGCCGCTGCAATTCCCACGAAAATCAAAACGACGAGGAAGTCATTAAATTTGATAATATCGAAATTAGTCTTCAGAAATATGAGCTGAAGCTTAAGGGTAAGAGCGTAGATATTCCTCCGAAGGAGCTCGAGCTTCTGTATTTTCTGGCCTCCAACTATAACCGTGTGTTTACGCGTGATCAGCTTCTCGACAAGGTGTGGGGCTTTGATTACCTCGGCGACTCCCGGACGGTCGATGTCCACGTAAAGCGCCTGCGTGAAAAGCTGGAGGGTGTGAGCGATAAGTGGATTTTAAAAACAGTTTGGGGTGTCGGTTATAAATTTGAGCTTCTGCAGTAATGTGCAGCGAGGCATATGATGCTGAAAGGATTGTTTTCCAAGTATATCACAGCTTTTATGCTGATCATTGCCATTAGTTTTACAGCAGTCACTGTTATGATTACATCTATGATATCCAATTCCGCGCTGAACGAGAAAAAACAGTCCGTCAGCTCAGGGGCGGATACAGTAAAGGAATTCATAGAGGTAAACTATCGAAAGAACCCTCGCATGGATTTTAAACAGTTCCTTTTTTACAATTGGGATATTCTTAACGGTTCTGTTTCTCTGCTCGCTAAAAACACGCAAAATCTTGTTATTCTTATCGCTGATGCCAACGGCAACGTCATTATCAGCAGCGAAGAATCCGGCGTTGTACCCGAATATGCCCTTCCGGAGGAGTTGACAACGTCCATCAAGCAAAATCAATCTGTTTCGCGTGTTGACAATTTAGACGGTATCTTTCCTTCCAGATATCTGGTTGCTGGTTGTCCGGTTTGCTCCAATTCGGATGAAAACTCTGCTGTCATTGGTATAGTCATTGTAGGGGCATCTTCAACAAATGTCAGCAGTATGGCAGAATCGGCTATTAATACCATTGTCGTTTCCTGCCTTTGGGTAATGCTTGCAGCACTCATCGCTGTTTACTTTATAACTGAAAAAATTATCAGCCCGCTCAAAGCCATGAATCGCGCAGCAAAAAATTATGCTGCCGGTGTATTTGACGTGCGTGTTCCGGTAAACGGGCGCGATGAAGTTGCTCAACTCGCCATGGCATTCAACAACATGGCGAATTCGCTGGCAAATGCAGAAAATTTGCGCCAATCCTTTTTAGCCAATGTTTCGCATGATCTGAGGACGCCCATGACGACGATAGCCGGATTTATTGACGGTATACTCGACGGTGCCATCCCGCCTGATAAACAGCCGTACTACCTGGAATTGATTGCGAGCGAGGTTCGCCGGCTGTCACGTCTGGTATCTTCCTTGTTAGATATCTCTCGCATTCAGGCCGGAGACCGGAAGTTTACGAAAACTTCTTTTGATATTTGTGAAATGGCAAGGCAAATCCTTATCTCCTTTGAACAACGGATTGAAGAAAAAAAGCTGGACGTTGTATTTGCCTGCGATTTGGATAAGGTAATGGTGTTTGCAGACAGAGATGCCATTCATCAGGTGTTATATAATCTCTGTGACAACGCAGTTAAATTTTCCAAAGTCGGCGGTCTTTACCGTGTCCGCATTGTGGAACAGAACAAAAAGGTTCATGTGTCGGTGTACAACGAAGGCCAGGGAATACCGGAAAGTGAAATAGCTTATGTTTTCGACCGGTTTTATAAGAGTGACAAAAGCCGGGGACTGGATAAAACAGGAGTCGGTCTCGGACTCTATATTGTAAAGACAATAATTGATGCGCATGATGAGGATATTTGGGTGAAAAGTGCGTATGGCAAATACTGTGAATTTGTATTCACCCTTCAACAGGCTAATAAAACCGATTTAAAAGAGAAGCGTTTGCCAAAATAATGTATTAAACAAGAGAGAGCAGTCTGCCGCTAACGCGGCGACTGCTCTCTTTCTTTCGATGTTTGATGCGAAAGTAAACATTTGAAAGTTTTGTTTCATGAAACAGATCACATACGCCATAGGTTTCTTTCATAATTCTGAAGCAAATACTATTTCTGTAATACAGCCTGCTCGTCTTCTTTTGTTAGTCTGTTCTGGTACCGGCAAAGCCGCTTTCCTATCCAAAGCATCAGAAAATATCCCGCTGCACCGTAAATGATAATCTGCAAAAAGGGCTTAACAAAAGTATAAAGCTCGGAAAAATTCCGAAAAAAGCCCAGATCAATATAATCGATAACCGCTGTGTAAACGGCCGGAATCAAACTGAAAAAGGAAATCAGGAGAAGCAGTGAAAAGTAAACCTTCCGCAGCGGTGTTTTTTTTATACCAAAACGGGATTTGCGACTTTTTTGTTTGGCTTGCTGATCTCTGCTATCAGACGAATAAACGGCGTTCCTGATAACAAAACACACCATAAAAACACAAACAACCTCAATGAGAACCAGAATATAATTGGCAAATGCAAAAGGAAGCCAAGCAGACAGAAAAACTTCGCGCTCCCGGCTTGTCATCATCAGGTATGACAAGCCCAATCTGCACAACTGCGTAATCGTCACTGAGGTTGCCATGAACCACATGGGGGCTCTATAGCCAGATACGCCGTAACGCATTACGCTATAGCCTACAAATCCGCAGCTTGCAAAAAAACTCACCGGCGCCAAAATGTCGCAAAGATAGGACAGAATAAGATCCAACACATATAATGTTACATCGTTTTTTATGTACGCCTCAATACCGCATAAAACGAGCTCTACAAATATCGTTACGCAAATTGATGTCAAAAATAGGCCCCGCCATATTTTTCTTTGTATCTGTTTTTCTGGATCTGGGCATAAATCCTTCTCAGCAAAGGGAGTGTCAACGGTCTTTACAGAAACAGCCTGCTTTTCCCGTTTGTTTTTCATAGGCAATCCTCTCTGTTTTTATTTGCTAATCTATCTTTGAGGTTTCGATGCAAAAAACGCTTCTAAAGGAGCAATCAAAGAGTATTTTTAACAGTGCTGAGAAATTTTTTGAAATTTGCCAATCCCTCATCATTATACGGATATACGCCAGAATCTTCAAGGACACGGACAAAAGTCGCGCCAATCTCTTTTTGTAAAATTTCATCGACATTTTCCCGCGTAAAGGTATAGTGAGATTCAAATTTATGGAACCAGTCAGCATGCTTTGCTATGATTTCATCTTCCTCAATGGATTTTTTGTTTACAATTGCATCACCCAGCCGCTCCATTTCATCTTTCAGACGCGACGGCAATACCGCAAGGCCCATGACCTCTATCAAGCCTATGTTTTCCCTTTTGATATTATGCAACTCGGCGTGGGGATGAAAAACGCCGAGCGGATGCTCCTGTGTTGTTATGTTGTTGCGCAGTACGAGATCCAACTCGTACTTGCCGTCACGGATTCTTGCAATGGGTGTGATCGTATTGTGCGGTTCCCCGTCGGTTTCCGCAAAAATAAATGCATTCGGATCGCTGTACGATCGCCATGTGTTCAAAACCGCAACGGCCAGCGAAATCAAATTTTCCCGGTCGGCAGAACACAGACGCAGCACGGACATCGGCCATTTTAGGATACCAGCCTCCACTCCGGCGTATCCGGGAAAGCGGACCTCATGAGCAATGGGGGCACTGGCCATGGCGAACGTATATCGACCGCCCTGCATATGGTCATGGCTCAGAATAGATCCGCCGACAATCGGCAGATCTGCGTTAGATCCGATGAAATAGTGCGGAAAGAGGCTCACAAAATCCAAAAGCTTTCTAAAAGTGGATTCATCTATTTTCATGGGACGATGCTCTTCCGAGAGTGCAATACAATGTTCGTTATAATATACGTAAGGCGAATACTGAAAATACCATGGCTCATTGTCCAGAGTGATGGGAATGATTCTGTGATTCTGCCTTGCCGCGGCATTCAGATGGCCTGCGTACCCCTCGGTCTCCCGGCAAAGCACACACTTTGGATATTTGCTGGGCGCAGCATTTTTGGCCGCTGCAATGGCACGGGGATCCTTTTCCGGTTTTGAAAGATTGATGGTGATATCAATATCACCGTATTTACTGGCTACCGCCCATTTCATATCGCGTGCAATGCGATCTGTGCGGATATAGTTGGTATCACGGCAAAACTGATAATAATAATCGGTAGCTTTCTCCGGAGATTCCGCATATCGTTCTCTGAAAGCTTTGATGACTGTGCTCGGCGGCGGTGCCAAAAGGCCCATGATCTTTGTGTCGAACAGATCTGCTTCCGTAATGCTGTCCGGCGCTATCATTCCCTTTTCTGCCGCGTAGGAAACAGCAGATTTCAGAAGTTCAGCCAATGTGCGCGTTTCCCCCGCGATATCTGTTTCTTCCTCATACGCATTCAGAGCGAACAGCTCAAGCAGCTTGTTTATCGTATACACCCGATCCTCACAGGAGATCAAACCATGTCTGCATGCATAATCTGTCAATTGCCGTATTGTTTTACAAATCATTTTTCTTTTCCCGTGTTTGCCATTTGCCGATAATTGTTGCCCCTGGCAAGCCTTCTCCTTTGCTTTTATCAGAATTGTCTGTTTATATATTGAATCACACGCTGTCCGTCGCTCTCACGGTCGAAATACAACGCATGGATTCTTATCAGTTTTTCTGCTCTGCTGTGCAGATTGCTTAGATGACTGCACTTTCCAGAAAGGTCACCGTCTTTTTCTCGCAATTCAGCTCTGCTCGCAGACCGTACGGCAGAATACCGATTGGCATCGCATGCCCGAAATTCATATTATACAGTATAGGAAGCTGTGTCAGATGCTCTTCGCCGGCGATCACCTGCAAAATGGCCTCCTTTTATTCTTCGTAATATGTTTCACCCTGCGGTTTGCCAACCAGAATTCCCCGTAATTCTCGAAGAATTCCCTGCGCCGTCAAATTTCGAAGCATCCATCGGATAAAGTCGGGCGACGGACGATCTTCGCTTGTCTCTATAAAGAGGAGCG
The DNA here is from genome assembly GCA_934526185.1 of uncultured Eubacteriales bacterium. Classification (GTDB taxonomy): domain Bacteria; phylum Bacillota; class Clostridia; order Oscillospirales; family CAG-272; genus CAKTAA01. The sequence goes on from CAKTAA010000007.1 coordinate 24,391, forward strand.
CGTCTCTCCATTGCCCAGGCGACGGCCAAATTTCTGTTCCGATACACATCATAAATACATCGATACAACCGCCAAGCAAATGCCCTCTGACCGCTCCGGTTCCCTGCAAAAGCTCATATCCGTGCGTTTCCTTTTTCATCATTTTCCTGATACCGCTGTTTTCCTCGCACCACTCAACACGATCATCTGACCACATTGGGCTGGATTCCATTTAATAACCGGTACTGTCCCTGAATATAACGGTTCTAGCAGCACATTCCGTATCATCAAACATCTTTACATATTCGCCGAATTCAGCTATGACAGATGGGCCGTAAAAGGAAGCAAGGCCGGCTTTATACATCATAAGGTGATTTACGGTTGTATCTGAATATCCCATAAAGACCTTGGAATTTTCTCTGATATTATCGTAATCAATATAGGGAAGGAGCCGGATTGTATCATCACCGCCGATAGCACAGAAAATCGCTGATTGAGGCCGGCAGTTACTGCACACCTGCTGTTCAGCCAGGTATATATTATATCACATTCTTTCTGCTTTTTCTACCTTTTTTACATATTTTCCTGTTCAAAAAGTATATTTATATTTTTTCTGTATGCCGTCATGCAATATATTTGGATACTGGATTTTCTTCCCTACTCTTTTCTCATCAAATCATTAGACAAAAAAGGCGTGGAAAGTACACTTTCCACGCCGAATTCCTGTTTATTTTGCAGATCGCAGATTGACCAATTCAGCCCTTTACTTTATAATCGCCGTCTCCCAGCCCATATATGTACCGATCATAGCAAGCGTTTCTACATCACCGCCGTATACCAATGCGGCATGGTGGATTCCGCCATAATTGGAATAGGTTTCAAGGAAAGCGTCTATACCGGCATGCGGACGGAACCATCCGTTTACCACATAGTTCTGCCTATTATCACGCGGAATGTCAAGCATTTCACCGTCAGACAGTATCCAAGTGTATTTGCCGTTGCCTGCGGGTGCAAGGCATACGAACACTGCCTTGCCGGGACGAAAAGTATCAATCAGCTTCGTGGGATTTTCCGCATCCGTATAATCGAACGGAAGCTCGAACATTCTCGCCTTTCCGCGGGACAGCGCAACATTGTATTCCCCCATATGGCTTAAGAACACGCTGTTCTGCGACCAGTCAGGGCAGAACATTTCCGTAAACGAGGTATCCGGATAGATAGCCATCAGCGCACCGACAAGACCGGCAGTCATAACGTCGCCCTCTCCGGCATATCCGATTCCCTGCGCCATTTCCTTGCTCGCCTCAGCAAACGGAATGGTGGGAAATCCTGTTCCCTGCCCGGTAGCAAGAAAATTCATTGTAAAGGCTGTCAGCTTTTCTTCTTGGATCCATTTTCTGACTGCCAAGGCAATGCGGGATACACTCGCATGCTTTTCCTTTGAAACCTGTACCTCGTACTGCTCTGTATCCGCAGTATACTCAGCCTCCAGCTCCTGCTCTGTTATGGCGTTCAAACGGTCAAAAGCCGCTTTCATGTCATACTCGACAACTTCCATCCCCAAGGTATCCTTCAGTTCCCGGAAAGGAATTCTGAAATCTCCCATTCCTTTGAAGGGTTCGCCGATAATTCCCACGCGAGCAGAACGGAACGCATGGGCCGCCATTGCCGCGCGTGCTGACTTTGCCACTCTATCCAGCACGTCGGAATGATCTGTGTGTCCCGCAAAGACCTCGTAGGCCTTTCCGTTGCGTTTTAGCATATTACACATATCCTGTACGCCGTGAATTCCGTGGTTGTAGAGCATGGCGTCCGCATAAGTGAAGGGAGTGAATTCATAATCAGGCGTTGTATCCAGTACAATCAGCGGAAGCTTTGTACGCTTCAGTACTTCTGACGATTCAAGGGAAGGTGAATAGGCAAGATGCAGTGTCACGATCGCGTCCACATCCTCCTTTTCAAAATAGGCTACCGCTTTCTCGAATTCCGGTTCGATGCGGCATACCTCAGTTCTCAGAACCTCAAGACCTTTACCTGCCAGTTTCTCTGCAATTTCGTTATGAAACGCGTCGATCTGTTTGCGCATATGCGGCAATGTGTCGTCATACAGCTTGATATACAGGGGGAGCAATCCAACTTTCGGTTTTCTCATAATACCCTTTACCATTCCTTTCTTTCTGTCTGTCTTAATTATCTCTGAAGCAAATTGTATTTTCTTTCCCGGTTTGTTTACTCCGACATCGTTTTCAGTGCGTCCTCCATTTTATCGCATATGAATCCGAGCGTAGCTTCCGTTGCAATAAGCGGGGGCTTGAAAAGTACAGCAGGCGGGCAGTGCTGTTTATATACCTGCGCACTGATATCGATACCGTATCCGTTGACCGTTTTGGCAAATGCCGCCGCTGCCGTCAAATCGTGGAAGTGCAGAGAGCCGCAGTGCCCCAATCCCTCAAACTTTGTGATGATATCGTTGTGGTCTTGAGCCATTTTTCTAAGCCGCATTTCAAACAGGGATCCCAGTTCCGCAATGGTTTTCGCATTGGCTTTGGCAAATGCCATGGTAATCAGGTAGGACAGCGAAGCAAGCTCCTCCTGACCGTTGGTCACCAGTGCTCCGAACTGGTTCAGCGTATCCATCTCCGCTGTTGTGATAATTTTGCTTGCCGGATATTCGCCGCCGGGGAAGCCCTTGCCGATTACTACAAAATCAGGTGTCAGGTCATACAGCCGGAACAGGAACATTCCCTCATACCACATACAGCTTTGAATTTCATCCACAAGTGTCGGTGTATCATATTCCCGGCAGAGCTTGTAAGCCTGCTGCAGATAGTCCTTGTTCAGCAGTACGCCGCCGTAATTCATTAGTACGATTTCATGTAAAAATCCGGCCGTTTTGTAATTGCCGCTGTTATACTTCTCTATTTTTGCGCGGAAATCTTCTATGTCATTGATGCGTACGGACACAACCTTATAAATACCGGCCTCGTCCGCCTTTTTATAAAATTCGGGCCACATGCCGCGGAAAGTCTGGGCTGTAATAGAGGTTCCGTGATAATTGGCTTCAAAAGTACCGTCCCGGTCCTCCATAATAAAGAACACCGGTGTTTTTCCGCTGTACTTCGGCGCGTCAAAGCTGGAATCCACTTTATAAAAGCGCGACAGCATCATTTTGATGCCTGCCTCTACGGCCACGCTGCCCGTCTCCAAATTGATCAGCCGGTTCAAGACCTTCGGAGCTTCTGAAACAAGAATTCCCTCCAGACGCGCGTCACTGCAATCACCGTTTTCGTCAGCATTGATGCTGCGAATTACCTCTCGCTCCATAAGTCTTGTAATATATCCGCGCGTGTTATTATGGGTTGCGTTTACGATTCCGAGCTTTCTGGCGTTATCGATCAGCCGGTATCCGTTGAAATGGTGGCCGAGCGATGCATGATAATGCTCGCTTTTTCCTATCAGGTATAGCTTTCCGTCCTCTCCTACGCGCATATTGCATACACCGCCGATCGGCGATTCATTGAGATGTGTCGCCTTTGCGAACGCGCGGGTTCCCGCACCCTTGTTTGCATTTTTGAACGGAGCGGTGATCTGTGTTCCCACCTTGCTCAAAAGCGCATCGTTCATAGCCTGCATAGCTTCCGGATAAAATTCAACAGCTTCATGCGCCGCAGCCTCAGCTTCTTCTTTTGTTAAAAAACCAAGTTCTGTCTGCAGAGCTGCCACTTTTTCGATATAAGTATTTCCCAGAAGATCTGCCAGTGACAAACGGACTGACTGAAACATAATTTTCCCCCCACATTCTCTGTACAGCGGCTCTGTTCGCCGCTGTCAGGTTTCTCTTTTTAATTATACCTAAAATTCCATGTTTGTCAAGCTTTTTTGAGCATTTCATTCATTTTAACATTTTATTGAAATGTATGGATGATTTTTTGAATGATTCTTTCACTTTAAGCACATTTTGAGTGATTATTCAATGGATTTCAGCGATTCAGCCATGGGAATCCGCTTCAGTTTATAAGACATAAATATGCTGACGATTCCGGTAAATACCATTGTAAGTATCAGTGACAAAATATAACTGAACGGAGCAATTCGTATGTCAAAGGCTACCATATCTACATTGATCTGCAGCATGACAAAAGCATGCAGCAGCTTGCCAAGCGGGAGGCCTATAAGTGCAGCCAGTACTGTCAGTATAATGTTTTCCCGGAAAACATAGCCTGCCGTTTCCAAAGGAAAAAATCCTAATACCTTAATGGTTGCAATTTCCCTTATACGCTCCGTAATGTTGATATTTGTCAGGTTATACAGTACGATAAAGGCAAGTGCACCGGCGCTTATAATCACAAGACCGACGATATAATCCATACTTGACATCATATTGTATACGCGTTCGCGCATATCGGCGTTTACAGAAACGCTCGTGACGCCGTCTGCCCCCATCACAGCCGCGGCTGTTTCGTGCAGATCCGATTCTCCGGCAGTATTAAGATACGCCGTTTTATATGCCGGCTGCTCTCCCCACTGCTCCGCACACGTTTCCGCATTTACATAAATATAGTGCGAAACATAGTTATCGCAAATACCGCTGACAGTAAGCTGAAGCTTCCGCAGATCACTGTCATGCACGATAACAGTGTCCCCTATCTTCCATTCCAGATTTTCAGCAAGCTTTCTGCTCACGACTGCTTCCCCTGTTTCCGGAAATTCAATAGCCATATCTCCGCTGTGCAAATCAATAAAGCTCGAAATCTCATCTTGCTCCGGCGTCACCAAATATACCGAGGACGTCATGCTTTCGCCATCGATTTCTACCGCGCATTCCTGTGCAAAAAGGCAGCCCGTTACACCGGAGGGCAGCGCAGCGGCAAAGGAACTGCGCATCTCCGGATCCTGCACCTCCGAGAAGCTCACCGAAATGTCATACAGCGTAATTTCGTCAAACTGATATGATGCAATGTTTTTGATGGAATCTCCTACGCCCAGACCTGTAAGCAGAAGAGCCGTACAGCCGCCCACTCCCAATATCATCATAAGCATGCGCTTTTTGTATCGCAAGACGTTGCGAATAGATACCTTTTGAAGAAAAGGCAGCCGTTTCCAGAGAATTGTTATCCGCTCCAGTAAAACTCTTTTGCCGTTTTTCGGCGTCTTCGGCCGAATTAGTTCCGCTGGTACATCGGCCAGCGCACGGTAACAGGATAGCAGCGTCGCTCCGACAGAACACAAAAGAGATACCAAAACGGAAATCAAAAGTAAAGTTCCATCAAAGCGGTATTTAAGTGAGGCAAATCCGTAAAGCATACCATAAGCGCCCCATATGACTTTTGGAAAGAGGTAGGAGCCGGCACAAAATCCGGATACGCAGCCAATAACAGCCGCACTGCCCGAATATACGGCATATTTCATAACGATCCGGAGCTTCCCGTAACCGAGTGCCTTTAACACACCGATTTGTGTTCGCTGCTCTTCCACCATACGTGTCATCGTCGTCATACACACAAGTGCCGCTACCATGAAGAAAAACAGGGGAAATACCGTCGAAATGCCCTCTACGATGCTCGCATCATTTTCAAAGCTGACATAGCCAACGTTGCTTTCACGCGTCAGTGTATAGCAATCCGGCCGTTTCAGACTATCCACATCGGCTCTGGCCGCTTCAATATCAGCCGCTGCATCCTTTAGCTCCGCTTCTGCCTCAGCAAATTTCTCTTCAGCCTCTGCTCTGGACTGCTCATACGCCGTTTCGTTTTCGTTTAGCTCATTCTTTGAGGCTGCCAGATTGGTCTTCGCCTCAGTCAGCGAACCCCATCCTGCTTCGATTTCCAGACGTGTCTGCTCAAGTGCTGACTCTGCGATTATAAACTGCCGTTCTGTTTCTGCGAGCAGCTCGTCGCTTTCCTGCTTTTTGGACTCCAGCATAGCAAGCGCCTCTTCTATTTGCTGCTTTTCAGCAGCAAGTTGTGCTGTGTCCTCCGCCAAGCCAGCGGCTGCTGCTTGGTTCATCTGTTCCTCAATCGCTGTTTTCTGCTGTTCCAGTTCTGTTTTCTTCTGTACAAAAGCAGAGGCTGCCGCCGCTTTCTCTTCTTCATATTGCCGGCGCTGCTCCTGAAGCTGTTTCACCGATTCCTCCAGCGTAAGTTCTCCGTCCGAGAGCTGTTTTTCCCGTTTCTCAATTTCTGCCGCTGCCGCCCCAAGCTGAGCTTTTCCGTCCTCTATTTGCGCCGCAGCTCCCCGCAGAGCATCCTCCGTTTCTTTTTTCTGCGTTTGATAATCATTTTCGGCTTTCTGCAGGTCGGCCTCGGCATCCGTTATCTCTGCAAGCGCATCGTTGGTAATTTTTTGATACCGCAGCTCTGCTCTCTCCTCGCAAAGCCGGGAAACGGTTTCCTCTATATCCGAAACGGCATCGGTATATTCATCGCTGTATATGGAACTGTCTGTTTGAATCGTTAACAGGATTTCTGTATAGTAATCCGTATCGAATCCCGCCTCAGGCAGATAGAGAAAAGCTGTCACAGAACCGTTTCCCAGAGCCGATGTACCGCGTTCCGTATTTAGATAATTGGGAGAATTGATAAGCCCTGTTATCCTATATGTATCATAGGCCAGCATATCCGCTCCTTCCCAGTCCCCTGGGGAAATCGTCAGCTCCGTACCGATGTCTTCCTCTGAGAAACGGCGCGCGTCTGCCAGACATTCGTTCGCCTGCTGCGGCATCCGTCCCGCTGTCAAAGACGGCACATTGATGCCGTCAGTCAGGGAATGCAGTTTGTATACAGCCTCTGTTCCTTCTCCGTTCACCAAAAGGGCATCTGTCGTGATGGAACCGGCAGCGGTTTGAATTCCCGCAAGCTCTTCAAAGACTCCTACGTCCTCGCTGGTAAAGCCCAACGTCGACAGAAGGCGGAAATCATAGAGGGAATGTTCGGTTATATAGGTATCAGCAGTTTGAATCATGGACGGTTTTGAAACGCGGAGTCCTGAAAAAAAACCTACACCGAGTGCGACAATAGCGATAATCGCCAGATACCTTCCGGGACCGCGCCTGATCTCTCTGAATACTGTTTTGCTGATGACAGAACGCATGGACGGCTCCTTTCACCATTCGATGTCCTGTATCGGGACAATCACAGGATTTTTTTCTACGGAATATACCAAACCGTTTTTGATTTTTATGACACGGTCAGCCATTGCCGTCAGCGCTTGATTGTGCGTAATAATGACCACCGTCATCCCCTGCGTCCGGCACGTGTCCTGCAGAAGCTGAAGAATAGCCTTGCCTGTCTGATAATCCAAAGCGCCTGTCGGTTCGTCGCAGAGCAAAAGCTTGGGGTTTTTAGCCAGCGCACGGGCAATAGCTACTCTCTGCTGTTCTCCGCCGGAAAGCTGCGCAGGAAAATTATCTGTCCGTTCTCCGAGTCCCACTTTCTTCAGAACGGTCAGTGGATCCAGCGGCTCTCTGCTTAGCTGCGTTGCGATTTCAACATTTTCCAAGGCCGTCAGATTCTGGATCAAATTATAGAACTGAAAGACAAAACCGATTTCATACCGGCGATATTCTGTAAGCTGCCTCGCATTATACGTTGAAATATTCGCACCATCAAGATAAACCTCGCCCCCGCTCAATGTGTCCATGCCGCCTAGTATATTTAGTAATGTCGTTTTTCCGGCGCCGGATGCTCCCACGATCACGCATATTTCGCCCTTATCTATCTCAAATGTCGCGTCCCGAAGAGCCTCTATTTCCACCTCACCCATCCTATATGTCTTTTTTACCTTTTCAAACCTAACAAATGCGGCCATTTCGCGGACCTCTCTTTCCTGACTTTATGTGAATGCCCTTGCAGTCGGGGCATATATCCGAATTTCGCTCCTGTTTTACAGCGAGGTGGTTTTCTCATCATGCCATAATTTGTTTTTCGCTTTTCGTTCCTGCTGTATGGCGGCTTAGGCACAGGCAGCCTCTTTTCAGGATCACAGACGACTATATGGTATGAATTAGGTCAACGATTTGCGGCATTCGCGCCATTAAATCGAAAATTTTAATTTTAACAGATCATTATTAGAAACGTCTGCTCAGAAAGCCTACCATTAAGCACCTTGATTCAGCATGTTCGGAAAGCCTGCAAGCTGCGGAAAAGGGCATTTAAACCGTTTACCGCAAAAGAATTGCTGCTGAAAAAACGAACGCATTTAAAACAAGGAGCTTTTTAATTTATCAATTTTGGTGCACAAAAAAGCCGCTGTCATATTTAGATAAAATTATCAGAGCTTCTGCAGATGATTCTCTTAATAGGTATGAAGGAAAATACGTCGAACGGGCACACCGTAAAATACAGGAAGCAACAGTAATCTTTACTGCCGAGGAGCTGCAGAACCCGTTTGTATACCTATCCGAATGCCTAAATCAGTAATAGGACAATAACGACTCCTTAAATTTCCTTATGGGCAAAATATTCGAAAATATCCGCCTTTGTACAGCGCACGCTTCCCTGAATCTGCTTATCCGATCCGCCGCCGCGTCCGTTCAGAGACAAAAGAAGCTCTTTTGCGGAGCTCTTCAGTGAAAACGCAGTGCTGCTAAGCACAAATCGGTACCCTACTTCATCGTTACCCAAAAACACCGCGCAAAAACCACGGCATTTTTCACTTCCCTTTTCCGCCAGCCTATGAAGATACTCGTTGTCATTTACGGTTTCAAAAAGCACCAGATTTCCGTTTTCTTCACATGCGCCGTCCAATTTTGCATCAATGAGTGCATCTCTCCAGCATGCCGTTTCCCTCTTCGCTTCGCTCAGGTTCCCCAGCACCCGCTCTACAGCACCTGATGCGTTTTCCTGCGGCACAGAAAGCAGTTCGGATATTTTTTTCACTTCATGTATTCTGCGTCCGACAGCCTCAAGCGCATCATACCCGCACAGCAGAAACAATCGCGTCCCACCCTTGTACCGCATGCTGTCCAATATTTTGATAAGACCAATTTCGCCTGTTCTTCCAACATGTGGCGCGCAGCAAGCGCACCGATCATAACCCTCAATTTCTACAATTCTTACGTGCTTGATATCATCCCGCTTGCTGCGGTAGGACAAATCTAAAAGTTCTTGGGGTTCAGGATATCTGGCAGTAACACAGGCGTTGCTGCATACCGCATAGTTTGCCTCCATTTCAATTTCTGCAAGCTGTTCATGTGACAGGTATCCGTCAAAGTCTACCTGCATCTCCCTGCTCCCCATGTGGAAGCCTACATTCCGATATCCGTATATTCGGGCTATCAATCCTGATACAACATGTTCTCCGCTGTGGTTCTGCATCCGCCGAAAGCGGCTCTCCCAATCAATCCTTCCTGTCACACGTTCCCCGAGTGTCAGCGGCCGTTCTGTAATATGGCAGATTTCATCGGAAATTTCCTGCACATCTGAAACGCCTATTCCTCCAATTTCTCCCGTATCTGCCGGCTGTCCGCCGCCCCCAGGAAAAAACGCCGTGCGGTCAAGCTTCACAGCATATCCCTTATCCACTCTTTGACAGTCCAAGACAACCGCTTCAAATGTTTTTTTGTGAGAGTCTTCTTCGTATAATTTTTCAGTCATCCCAGTAAATCCTTATCTGTTCCAAAAAGGTACACCCTATGCAGATGTACCTTTTCTGTCATTGCGCATGCGGAATACCGTAATGTATCTCCGTAATTTCTCCATGCTCTATATATACGCGCGGAACCCGTTTCGCAATGCCGCATACCAGCTCATAACCTATTGTCTGAGCAAGCGCAGCAACGTCGTCTGCCAGAATCACAGCCTCACCGTCTCTGCCAAAGAGCGTCACTGTGTCTCCAACTGCGGTATCCGGTATCTCCGTCACATCAACCATAAACTGATCCATACAGACTCGTCCGATGATCGGCGCTCGTTTGCCCCGAATCAGTACATATCCGCGGTTTGAAAGAAGCCGCGGAACACCGTCCGCGTATCCCGCGCAGACAGTGGCGACACGCGTGGAATGCTCCGTGATATACGTACAGCCGTAGCTAACGGGGATTCCCTCCTCCAACTGTTTGACATGGATCACTCTGCTTTTCAGTGCCATAACAGGACGCAGGCCCTCAATTTTTTTTAAATTAACAGCCGGCGACGGCTCAAGCCCATACAGAATGATCCCCTCGCGCATCATGTCAAACGACGGTTCCATGTCGATTGTCGCGGCGCTGTTATACAAATGCCGAATAGGAATGATGATGCCCGATTCCTTCAGTCTGCTGTCAAACGCCGCAAAACGGGAACGCTGTTGATTTGCATAGGTCTTATCGGTTTCATCTGCTGAGGCGAAATGACTGAACAGGCCCTCCAGAACGAGATTCGGAAGTTCAGCGATTTTTTTAATATCCGTAAGTCCCTCATCCGTATCGGGAAAGCCGATTCTGGACATACCGGTGTCCAACACCAGATGTATGCTGACTCTGGCATCCCGACGTTCCGCACATTCCTGAAGAAGCTTCGCATCTTCCCATCTGTAAACTGCCGGTCTGATTCCGTACCGTATCAGGACGTCGTACAAAGCAGGCGGCGCATACCCGAGAAGCATAATTGGTGTTTGGATGCCCGCCTCACGCAGCTCCACAGCCTCATCAACCATAGCAACGGCAAAAAAATCAGCTTTTATGCCGTCTTCCCTTTCCAAGGCACGCGCTGCCTGTACGGCGCCATGGCCATAAGCATCCGCCTTGATTACGGCAAGCAGCTTTACCGGCTCCGGAATTTTCTTTCTGATTCCCGCAAAATTTCCCCTGATCGCATCCAGATCGATTTCCGCCCATGTTCTCAGCGAAGAAATCTGACTCATTGTATTCCACTCCTTTATCGGCTTTGTGTCTGAAACAAAGAATCCGTCTGCTTTACCGATTTGCTTTTCCAAACCCAAATCCCCGTGTAAATATCGCGTTTTTTACATTCTGCCGCTGTCCGTCCGCAATTGTAATCGCTCTTGTCGGAATTACGTCAGGTTATACCCCGGCCGTTTCCGCAAGCGGAGCAATCTCAATGCCCGCCTCCGTCAAGGCCTTGCGGATTTCCCTCACAAATTCCAGTGCCTGAAGATTATCACCGTGTACGCAGATGGAATCGGCGCCGACTTCTATTTCTTTCCCGCTGATGCTTTCTACTTTTCCCGTCCGCACAAGTCTGACAATTCTTTGAACCGCCGCTTCCTTGTCCGTTATCACCGCGCCGGGTTTGGAACGAGCGACCAACGTACCGTCATCCTCGTATGCGCGGTCGGCGAAAACTTCTCTGGCACAGCGAATGCCCATCTGTTCTGCCGCTCTACACATCTCGCTTCCGGAAAGCGCCAACAGAATCAGTTCTTCTGAAACTGACGCTACTCCCTCGCAGACCGCGCGTGCAAGATTTATGTCCACTGCCGCCATATTGTACATGGCCCCATGCGGCTTGACATGACAAAGCGGAATTCGATTCGCCCGGCAGAAGGCAGTCAGAGCTCCCACCTGATACTGTATATAAGCCTTCAGTTCCTTGGGCGTCACCTTGAGATTCCGGCGTCCGAAACCGACAAGATCAGGATATCCCGGATGTGCACCAACCGCAACATTAGCAGCAGCGGCCTCGGCAACGGTTTCGCTCATTACGACAGCATCTCCCCCATGCCAGCCGCATGCGATATTAGCGGATGATATGAGCGGTATCACTTCCGCATCTTTTCCAATGCTGTATGCGCCGAAGCTTTCGCCCAGATCGCAGTTGATATCAATCTTTTTCATTTCAGTTAATCTCCTTGATATGGAATATGGCACCGTTTTCGGCACGGACAACCGTTTGGGGATTGACATACGAAATCCGGCTCCGCCGAACTCTTTATGCTGTATTTCCGAAAATCAATGTATCAATACTTCAGCGCTGTATTTTTTAAATCCGTTATCAGCATATGCCCCGGAGCGTGTGTAATCGCCAGAGGCGGTTTTGCTGCCATAACCGCTGCCTGAGGCGTCACTCCACAGGGCCAGAATACTGGAATTTCTCCTTCCCGAATGGTAACCGGATCGCCGAAATCTGGGCATCCGATATCCTTTATACCGATTTCCGCAGGATTTCCCAGATGTACCGGCGCGCCATGCACACGCGGCATCTCCGAGGTTACCTTTGTCGCACGGATTGCCATTGCCGGCGTCATCGGCCGCATGCTGACCACCATATTGCCGTGAAATATCCCCGCGGGCACACAAGGCAAATTGGTCAGATACATCGGAACATTGCATTGCTCCTCAATCTGCCGTACCGGAACGCCGGCATCCAGCAAAGCTGCTTCAAAGGAAAAGCTGCATCCAATCAGAAAGCTCACGAAGTCCTCCCGCCAGATACCGGAAACGTCCGTTTCCTCACGAACCAGCTTTCCATGTTCGTAAATTCTGTATTTCGGAATATCCCTTGCAATATCAGTCCCCTCTGCGATATAGCGCAGTGTACGGCTTCCCTTGTCGCTGACCTCAAGAAGCGGGCATGAGGTCGGATTTCTCTGCGCAAACAGCAAGAAATCGTATGCCTCCTCATACGGCAGAATCACCAGATTCGCCTGCGCATATCCCATGCACATACCCGAAGTCTGGGAAGCAATCTCCCCGCTGCGTATCTTTTTTCTCACCTCCGAGGGCATAGCGTTAGCGTATTCCATTTCCATCTTCGCCATAAACATTCCTTTCCTGCAAGCTGCAGTATAATGCCGCTTCAGACGGCTTTCAATTATCCTCCCGCTAAGCCGAGTTTTTCCCTTCAGCTCTCTTACGCAAAAAATATCGGATTGCTCCATGCGCGGCGGCCGTTTTTATCTGTTACCGTAACCCTGATGTATTTCAAAAAGTCAGGGGCTGCGCACTCATGACGGCACAGATCAGCATTGTCGGAATACAGGCGGGGGCATTGTATCCGTCCCGCCCGAAAAACGATTTCCGTACACGGGGAACATTCAACAACCGCCTTTCCGTTTTCCACATAGAAATCCTTTATTTGGGGGCCGCAAGATGAATAAAATGCTCCGTTTTTCAGTGCATTAAGAATAGAAGCGATATTTCTCTCCGCCTTTACGTATACCCATCCCTTGCAGTGCTGATCCATGGGGTGGCCGTCGTCAACGGCACAGCCGTATATGTGCTGTCCCTGCATAAGCAAATCATCCCAATATGCGGCGTTTGCATCCAAGCCGTTATCAAGGACACAGCCGGTATTCCATATTTCCATCGCAAAGTTTCCTTTTAAACGGTCAAATTCACATACCGGTGTAAGGCTCCACTCAGGATGACATAACATTGTCAAATGCCCCGCCTGATGGAATGTATCAAGATTTTTTTGAAACTGCTCCTGGTTGTCTACCCTGTCAAAGCTGAAACGCTGGTCCTGGCTATATGGGTTGCCCTCGGCGGGTCCCAACACCACTGTGTGATAGCAGGCATGCCACCGTTCTCCCTTCAAGCTGCTGTCGATTTCCATGCCCGGCAGAATGATCATGTCCGTATCCGGAGCATAGTTTTTGTAATTATAAATTCTGTGATCGGTAATGGCCATAAAATCGTAACCTTCCTGCTTGTGCAGGCGAATCACCTCTTCAGGTGTCCCCCGTCCGTCGGAGCGCGTTGTGTGGCAGTGCAGTGCACCCTTCAGCAGGGTACCGTTTCCGTTAAAAGCCGCTTGTCTTACCATGATACTTTCCTCACATTCTGTTTTTATTATGAATTTCGCTTATACATAAGGCAAAGATTTTTTCAATGTATTTATATTTTTGTTCCAATTTCCACCCGCGAGACATTCTCTGATGCTGAGCATTACATTAAAATGTTCGGTGTTCTCTGTTAAAGATCCTCATCCTCTGCAGCGATTTTCTGTGCCTGTTCTACCGTCACCGGCGTGAATCTCAAAACATTTCCGGGAATTGCCTGTGCGGCTGCGGGAATGTCCGCACTGATTACCGTTCCGATTTTTGCATAGCCTCCGGTGGTCTGGTGATCAGCCAGCAAAACGATAGGCTGGCCGTTTGCCGGAATCTGTACAGAACCAAGAGCAATGCCATCGGAAATGATATCGACGCCGCCGGCAGCCTTCAAAGCTTGCCCTTCCAGACGCAGACCCATGCGGTCGGAAGCAGGCTGTACACGGTACGGAGATGAAACAAATCTCCGCTTTGCCTCGTCGTCAAACATATCATCCTGAGGTCCCCATACGAAACGCAGCAGAATTTCGGCGGGATATTGCGGCTTCTCAAGTTTGAGCCGCATCTCAGGAAGCTCTTCTCTGCGGCCTTTTAATGGTATAATATCACCGGATTTCAGCTTTCTCCCGCAAAAACCTCCGATGCCGCATTTCAAATTTGTGGACAGACTTCCCATAACCCTTGGCAGGTCAAAACCGCCAGAGACCGCCAGATAAGCACGGCAGCCGTTTTTCGCAGCGCCCATACTGATATAATCTCCCGCCTCAACCTCCAGCGTCTGATAAGTTCTAACCGGCTTACCGTTTTGATACGGCGTCATATCGGCGCCTGTTATGGCAATCAGGCACCGGCGCGAAAATTGTACAGTCATCCCCAGCAGCGTCATTTCAATCACCGCTTCTCCAATGTCATTTCCTACCAAGCGATTTGCCTGCCGCAGCGCACGCTGATCCGCCGCCCCTGAAGGCGTAAAACCCATGGCCTGGTATCCGTATCTCCCGGCATCCTGTACGGTCGACAGCGCGCCGGGTATGATAATCTTAATGCTCATGACTCAGTCTCCCGTTTCCGCTTCTGCGCCCATTTCTCTCACCATTGCCGGTTTAAGCAGCCGGGCAGAAGCGCGGTGTTATTTCATTCTGACAAAAATTTGCCCGCAGACACCGCAACCGGCTTGCCGAACGGGTACTGCCTCTTCCGGCGTAGTCCCACAGACAAATCATGGTAGTATTATGATATCAGCTGTATTTGAGTACGATATGATAAAAAACGTCTTATTCTGTGAATTTTGAAAACGCACGTCAAGCACCCGCTTCATTTTTGATAGTTTCTGTCCGTAACTGATATTCACCGCGTTCAACTCGCTCTGCTATATCCCGGTACGTCTGTTCATCAACTGAAAAAAAGCGGATCGAATCACCAGCTTTGTACAGTATCGGCGGCTGCCGGTTCGGATCATAGGGACGCACCGGCGTTCTGCCGATCAGATTCCATCCGCCGGGTGACGCTATAGGATAAATACCGGTCTGCTCTCCGCCAATGCCGACAGCGCCCGCCGGTATCGCCGTTCTCGGAGATGGCAGGCGCGGCGTTGCGATTTTCGGATCCAAGCCGCCCAGATAGGCAAAGCCCGGCAGAAATCCAAGCATGTAAATCAGATAGGTTCGAGACGTATGACGCCGCACAACTTCATCCTCCGTCAGACAGGCGTACGCCGCTACAATTCCCAGATCAGGACCGTATTCTCCGCCGTAGCACACAGGTATATGATAAACCATTGAAAAAGAATCTCTACCCTGCTTCATCGCTTCGGCAGCGGCGCGCAGCTTTCCGCACAGCTCCTCATAGGATATCCTGCGTGGATCATAGATGACGCTGAGAGAACGGAAGGTCGGTATGGTTTCGCTGATTCCGTCAATCGGATGCGCCTCTATAAAATCATACAAAGCTTTCACGGATCGGTTTACAGCCGGCGAAATCTCATTGCCAAATTCAAACGTCAGCGCGGAATCGCCGGCGGGAAGAATACGAAATGCCGCCAATCAGCTCATCCTCTCCTCTTCAAAATAGCCCAGATGAATTACCTTTTCAAACCAGGTTTTACAGGTTTTGCGCAGACTCAGCGCATTTTCCGCGCAACTCCGCATCAGGGATACCTGCGAAACATTGATAGTCCAGTCCATGCCGTCAATGGCCGGAACCAGCCATCCGTACATATCGATCATCCCCGCACGCGAGGCGGTGTAGATCATTTCCTTTTCCATTTCCGGTGTCGGCGTCAGATCCATCTGTTCAGTTAGATACGACATGGCAGCCAGAACCGCATAGGTTCCCCAGTCGGATACCGTTGCTGTAAGAATATGCTCGGCAGCGGTTTTGGCCGCGATTCCTCCCTTACAGCCGCAGCGGCAGCTTTCAACGCCCTCTCCGTCTCCGATGCCCGCGTAGGGTATGTAGGTAAGCAGGTGCTCCCGCAGGGTTCCCATGCCGATTTCATTTCCGAGATCGCCTATGGCAAACGTCGGAACGCCCAATTTCTTCAGTTTTTCAAAAAGAATATCCGATTTCGCCTCCAATGCGGAAACATCAAGTCCCGTTGCATTGTGATACACACCCTTTTCGTTTGCACCGGGCGCCTCAATTGCAACAACCGCTGCCGGCACGCCATGCCCCAGCATGCGTTCTGCCTGCGCTTCCGCCTCCGCTGCATCCTTTGTAAATGTCACAGCGGCCATGGAAATCGGATACTTCTTAACATCTTCTATGTCTGTATAACAGTGAATTCCAGCCACGGCGGAAAGCTGTTTTGCTGCTTCCAGATTGTCCTCCGGTATTACCAGCACAGGTTTTGCGCCCTTTTTGACCAACGCGCGGGCTAAAAGAACCGATCCGATGATGCCGTCCATCTCCGCCTTGCCAAATGGGAGAAGTACAAAACCTGTTAAAATGTATATAAGAGAATCCGGTTTGATTTTAGACAGAAGCGCCTCCGCAAAGCTCATGGAAAGCGGTGCTTTTGTGTATTCTCTTGCTGCCGGATACAGAATGCGGCATACACCGTAGCCTCTGGGATCCAAATTCATCAAATCGTCAAGATTTCTGCCCATATTATATTTAGTAAGTTCTTCCTGTGTCATTTTTCTCGTCCTTTCCCGCATATGCGGCTGTAATGCATTGTCGGCGCATCGGCTTTTCGATTTCCGCATGCGCCGACTGTTGATATCAGCAGAGTATTTAAAAATTATTCTGACTCTGAAATCTTAAACCGTGGTTTCACGGATGTAATCCTCCACCAGAGCATCCTGCAGCTTTTTAAGCAGCTCCGGTGCTTTGCCTCCGACCGGCTTTCCGTCGACCTCACTTGCCGCCAGACAGAAAGAGCCCGAGCTTGAAACAATAACTTCGTCCGCATGCATCAATTCATCCAGCGTGAACGGCGTTTCGTCCACCGGGATATTCAGCATTTTCGCTGTTTTAATCAGGTGTGCGCGTGCAATACCCGGCAAAATCAGATGGTCTGCAGGTGCGGTCATAAACACACCGTTTTTGATGATATGTACGTTGCTGTGTGCACACTCTGTCACACGATCCCCGCGATGGAATACAGCCTCGTCGCATCCGGCTTCCTTGGTTTTCTGAGCGGCTATAACACTCGGAATCAGGTTCAGCGTTTTGATGTTGCAGTGCAGGAATCTGGTATCCTCAAGGGTGATCAACTTAATTTTCGCATATGTATCCTTCACCTTTGCCGGCTTCAGCGTGATCCACACATTGGCAGGAACGTCATCTCCCGGAAACGCATGATCGCGGACACCGGTTCCTCTTGTTACCTGCCAGTATACAAACTGTTCGTCACTGTCCAGACGTCTCACCATATCGTTCAGAATATCCTTCATCTCCGATTTTGTGTGCGGTATACGGATCTGCAGCAGTCCGGCGCTGTTGTAAAAGCGCTCTATATGCTCATCCAGTGCATAGATGACATAATTACGGCTATAGGTTGCATCATACACTCCGTCACCGAAATAGCTCACCCTGTCGTTCATAGGGATCATCATTTCCTCCAGCGGACCGAATTTGCCATTGTAATACCCGAGTTTTTCCATGGTATTTTACCTTCTCCCAAAAATTTATTTCTGAAATGCGCTTTTTCACCGTAAAATACAGGTGATTTTTCCTCAGCACATTTTCAATGATATCAATGAAAGATTTTATCATATATCCTGCAGAATTTCAAGGCCCATTCGATAAATTTCCTAAAAAATGTCGCTTTAGAAACTTTACACTGTTTTTTCGTCGACTTTTCATAAATTCAAGCCATAGCAGATTTTACAGGGATTGACAATCGTGATTTGAAATGGTATAATGCTTCCGCATTTTAAACGCTTTCCTAATAAATATAGTAAGCTTAAATTCCGCTCCTCAGCGTAAGGCTTATTAACAAATGCAGAAAGGACAGGCATACTTTTATGAAGCGCTATATACCCGTTTTATTAGATTCACGCAGATTCGGTCCCGGTCAGTACGCATGCGCCAGCACTATGTCAGACGACGGTCGGATTCTTGTCAATGTAGGCGGACGCTATTCCCTGTATTCAGAGGACGGAGGCGTTACTTTTCGAGGCATAGATAAGCCGGAGGCCCCTGCCTTTCACCGTCTGCGTGACGGTTCCTTTATCGCTTTTTCTTTCCAAAATGAAGTTTTCAATAAGTTTGATCCTAAGCAGAGACCGATACCATATGTTATGAAAATTATTCGTGCACGTTCCATGGAGGAAGTCCTTTCCGGCAGTTATACATGCAGCTTCGCTGTTGTTGACATTCCCGATCTGGCTCCCGGATACGGAGACAGCAACAATTATAATACCGGTGCCATTGATCACGGCGTGGTTGAAATGCCAAACGGAGACATCATTATTACCATGTACGGTCAGTTCGGAGCAGACAAAAACAGAGTGGAATATTTTAAATATGACTTTTTTCAATATCGGAGCTGGTGCCTCATTTCCCAGGACGGCGGAAAAACCTTTTCCTATCTGTCCACCATCGCAGACTGCCAGACATCTCCCATAGATCCTCGTGCAGAGGGGTACTGCGAGCCGGATTTGTTGCATGTCGGCGGCGGACATCTTGTTGCCGCAATACGCACCGGAGGGCATGAGGTTTATACCCCCCTTTATGCCGCGCATTCCTTCGATGCGGGAAAAACATGGAATACGCCCGTGAAAATGTATGATTTCGGGGTATTTCCAAAAATTATCAAGCTTCAAAACGGTGCTCTCGTTTGTTCTGCCGGCAAAATCGGTTCCTTTTTGCTTTTCAGCGGGGACGACGGCCTGACATGGTCTGAGCCGTTCTATATTTGTGACAACGACGGGCAATGGGACCGCGGTCCCTCCGGCTATACCACACTTCTGGAAACCGCCCCTAATGAAATATTGGTCATATATGATGAAACAGAGGACAAGACTTCTATCGTAGTGGAAAAACCGGAGGACAGGCGGATTGTCTTTATCAACCGGTACAGAATCGATTGTATCGAAGACTGACATGAATCATCCGATTTTGCTTAGTTATGACATGCAGAGATTGAATCAATATTAATCAGTACGTTAAGAACAAAAGCATATCTTCCGGACGACAGTGCATGCCTTTATGTTAAAATAATTTTAACAGAGCCGACAGATTACGCCTTGCTGCGAAACTGTCACAGCCTCGTTTTTTCAGGAGAGGATGATCATGACAATGAATGCCGGTGATATGTCTGCAAAAGGGGCAGTTAAGAGGGGGCCGAGGACCTAATATCCAACTGTGGCCGCTTTACATCTTGCGGCCATAAATTATGCGCCGCAGGATGCTACAGACAACTAACACCATCATGTAAATATATTTCCAGAAAAGCGCCCCTGCATTTGCTTTCCACAAATGCAGGGGCATTCCTTATTATTTTTTACGGTATAAAAGTTATCCCTTGTAGATGTTCTCAAATTACTGTGCCATCCCTACACCGCCTTTTGCGGTAATCGTTAGAAAAACCACATTACCGTTACAGCCGCTCGTGGGTTTGCACCGGACGTTGCTCGGCTTTCCGTGTGCCGCTGCGTTTTCCATACGTTTTCAATTATGAAATCTTGATTTTATCAAACAGCCGTCAAGCTATTATTTTACATTTCATAAAAAACGAAAGAATATCGTCATAATTTAATGACAATCCTGCCAAAACCGCATATCATGATGATAGAAGATATTTAACGCAAGAATAACGGAGGTAAATGATGGCAATTAAAATTTATATCGATCAGGGGCACAATCCGCAGAACCCGAATGCCGGAGCGGAGGGAAACGGCTTCCGGGAGCAGGACCTCACCTTCGAAGTAGGGCTGCTTCTGGCAGATTTTCTGAATGCCAATCCGAACTTTGAAGCCCGTGTATCCCGCCCGACGCCGGAGACTGTATTGGGCACCAGCAACGTCACCAGTCTGAGAGCACGCGTTGACGACGCCAATTCCTGGGGGGCTGATTACTTCATCAGTCTGCATATGAATGCAGCTGAAAGTCCGCTGGCAAATGGAGCGGAGGCATTTGTATACAGTCAGGATTCCCCGGCATACGCGCTGGCAGGCGATATCCTGCGTTGGATCGGATACGATACAGGCATCAGCAGCCGCGGCGTCTTTCTTCGTCCCAGTCTGTATGTTTTACGAAAAACGCTGATGCCCGCACTCCTTCTTGAAATGGGCTTTATTACAAATGCGTCTGATGCCAACTTTGTCGCCACCTATCCCGAAATGATGGCGGAAGCAATTTACAACGGCATTCTGAATTATTTCGGAACTTTATAACCCCGTATCATCTCACCTTATTCACCGGCGCTGTCGGACGACTCCGTAAATAACGTTTCGATCAGCTTTTCCGATGACGGCGGAGAATATACCCACCTGTCGATGTGTCCGGAGCGAATATAATACTCCGGACGCTTTTCAAGAGTTTCACCTTTATGCGAATCAATCAGAACCAATTTGATCTTCATTCGGTCCGCAATGATATTTTTGATATACACGGCTGCGGATTGTCCGACGGATATATCCTCCCGATATTCAGCCAGCCCGGCAAGATTCGGTGTCAGCTCTACAAAGATCCCGTATTCCTCTATGCTGCGGACAATACCCGTAACCGTCTGTCCGATAGAAAAGCGGGCGGCGTTCTCTTCCCAAGTGCCCAGCAGTTCCTTATGGGATACATATATTCTGCCGCTTTCTCGGTCGATGCTTTTGACAACCGCGTAAATCTGCATTCCCGGAAAAAATCGGTCGCGCGGGTGTGAAATGCGGGATACGGAAATACAGTCAATGGAGATTAGTGATATGCATCCGCAGCCGATATCAACAAATGCGCCAAAATGCTCCAAATGTGTTACCTTTGCCGGAAGAATATCACCCGGACGAAGCTTATCTAAAAAATTTGCTTTGCAGTCTGCCTGTGCCGCTCTTCTCGATAAGACGGCATATTCCTTTCCGTTTTCATCGGTCTGTAACCCTATAACCTTAAAGCACACTGCCTTTCCGACACGGGTTATGACTGCAATGTCCTTAACATCAATGCCGTCTGCCGGCAAAGCCGACTCCTCCCTTGGAATAATACCGCGCATGCAGCCCAGATCAACGCTCAGATTATAGTTGACATCGCAGAGAAGCGCCACGGCCTCCAGTATTTTTCCGGTTTCCATCGCATGTATTAGTGCCGCCCGGTTTGCAAGCGCATCCCGGTTTTCCGCTGTTGATATCTTTTGTCCTTCCGGGGCATATGTATGGTCCATTTTACACTGTTCCTTTCTTCCATAATTTTAACGTATCATTATCGACCTGCTAACATCTTATGGACAGCTCCGTTTTTTTATGACTCCTTTTCGCAAATTGCTTTCTCTTGCCAACACAACGGTCTTATGGTATAATAACCGCAGAAAGCCTTGATTTGCAAGTCATTATTAAAGCTGATTGTCGCTTGTGCAGGAGGCTTTTGTATATCCTTATTCATGATGCGGTTTGTGG
Source organism: uncultured Eubacteriales bacterium (assembly GCA_934526185.1). GTDB lineage: Bacteria > Bacillota > Clostridia > Oscillospirales > CAG-272 > CAKTAA01. The sequence continues at coordinate 46,128 of CAKTAA010000007.1, forward strand.
TATATTTATCCGGCGTTTCAGCTGCTTCAAGGCAATATTCAGCTTCACCGGTCCGTATATCTTTGCAGGCGGCAACACATACTTCTGCCGTAAACATTCTATTGTCGTCGCGCTTGCGCCGATTGTTTTATGGGGCATAGCCTTAATGATGCTTTCGCTCCCCATTCCCCGCTACCGCTTCTAAGCCGCTTATGTAATTCTGGTTCTTAATATCTCCGGCGCTGCTGGCAATATATTATTACGGTGGTTACACTAAAACTCTCCAGTTATTCTAATCTGTAACAGCGGAACTTCAATGAAATTTTTAAAAGCCCGCAGCACTCTGAAAAACGCGGAGGTAGTTCCGGCAAGAACAAAAATATGACTTCCAAACGAACATGAAAGGGAAGGTCCTCAAATGGATGGTTTAAAACGACTGCTCAGCTATACACGCAGAGCGGTGGATGATTATGATATGATTCAGGAAAACGAAAACATCGCAGTGGGATTGTCGGCCGGAAAAGACAGTCTGTCACTTCTTATAACACTTGCATCTCTTCGCAAATTCCACCCGAAGCATTTTCATGTTACCGCAGTCACGGTAGACATGGGATATCCCGGTACGGATTATTCTGAAATACGGAGGCTGTGCCGAGATATCGACGTTCCGTTTCACGTCTTTCCCTCGGAAATTGCAAAAATTGTTTTTGACATCCGAAAGGAATCCAATCCCTGTTCCCTGTGTGCAAAAATGCGGAGAGGTATGCTCAATGAAGCGGCCCTGTCGCTGGGAATTCGAAAAATTGCGCTCGGGCACCATTTTGACGACGCCGTGGAAACGTTTCTGCTGAATCTGTTTCACGAAGGAAGGATCGGCTGCTTTTCTCCTGTAACATTTCTTGACAGAAAAGGGATCACATTGATCCGGCCTTTTCTCTATGTACCTGAAAAGGATATTCGCTATTTTGCCCGAAAATCGTCCCTTCCCGTACTCGAAAGCAAATGTCCTGCAAACGGAAAAACGGAGCGCGAGCACATAAAAAATCTGCTCGCATCACTTGAGAAGGAACATAAGGGTGTCAAACACAGAATTTTCGGTGCCATGCAGCGCTCGGAAATCGATGGCTATCACCAAGCGTATCTCCGCAGGTACGCAGATCGGGATGAAGACGGCACCGACGGCGAATCACGCTGTCAAATTTTAGATTTTCCAAAGGAATAAGAACTGGAAAAATCGGGAAGCAAACATAAAACGCATAGAATTGAATATAATAATTTTTGTATTCTATCAATAACGAAGAGGTATTACAGCGGAATAACACTTTTTCACGCATCGTTTTTAGTGCCCGTGCAATGATTTGCTTGCCGCACCCCTTTATAGCTGCGTACAGCAATGCCGGCTGCACAATTGCGATGATTGCTCTTACTTCGTGAAAGGAAGCCTTTGCTGTGCAAAGGCAAGGTAATTTCTATGCAGAAAAAACAACAATCCTATGAGATAGCAGAAAGATACTGTTCCCATGTAGACGGAAACGTTGTGCTTTCAAAAATCAATTCAAGCGCTGACGAGGCGCCCCGTTATCAATGTTTGTCCTCCCATCTCTGTCAGGGAAAGGATGTTAAAGAATGCAAGAACCATGCGGAGAACCGCGGTTTAAAATAAAGGAATCGTTTCTGTCTCTCGTATAACAGCAGCAGAACAGCAGGACGATTTCAGTATCCCATTTGTCTATTGGTATTCGGATGGAAGCCTGTATTCGGTTCTGCTCAAAATATAGATTGAGGCTGAATCAGCCTGCGGCATATTCCTCAGGCTATAAAAATTCGGCTCCGCACTGCAATCTCAGACAGCCGCATTTGAGCGGCTGTCTTTTGTTTATTGATATAGCTAACACATACAAAATGTAACATACAGAAGATCATAAATTTTGGATGTATGCAGTTCTATTCTTTTATATTGAGGGATTTCGGAGAAAGTTATTTTGCGCCGATTGTTTTAGTATATTTTCAATAAATTCTCGCTTTTCGAAAACAGATTCTTCCTCCGATAGAACCAGTTTGTTTTCCGCATCTTAAGGCGGCAAATGATAAAGACGGAAGGCGTATTGCCCTCCGTCTTGCAGTATATATCAGGTTTTGAGATATAATATTTTCGGCTTCCGACCAAGTGTGTCCGCTAATATTCATAAGGCGACTGAAACTTTTTGTCATTCATGGCTTGTCTATATGCTGCGGAGGACCGCCGCATTCCGGAGCTTTTTTATAAAATCAAATTGCACACGCTGAAATTACTCCGTCATCGGTTATTTCAAACGCAACGCCGCTGCTGCCTGTATAGAATATTTCCGCATCGGGGTTGAATCTTTTCAGTCTCTGTGGCACATCGGTATTTCCAACAATATAGTGTTCTGTATTTGTCACCACCGTGTACCGGGGCCGGTAGATGCTAAGCGCTGCATCGGAACCGATGCCCAGTCCGTGATGCGGCGCCTTGTATATATCAATAGGCCGCGCAATTTTCTCTGCTGCCCGTGTGTTCATCATACTTATGGCGGGGTGCGGCAGCTCAAAATCCGTCACATCTCCGCATAAAAGGACGGTTCGTCCGCTTATCTCAAAAAACGCCATCAGGCTGTTTTGGTTTTCATTGCATATATATTTTCCGCTGCACTCGTAATTTCTGTCTTCAAAAACCTGCCGAACGGAATTTCCTCTGTAAAGCAATTCCACACTGATTCCGTTAAAAGCTATGCATGCTGTTTCTTCTGCTGGGACAACCGTACTGCGCTGCGCGCAGAAATCCTTTAATTGTCGGCAGTTCTCTGTTTCGGCCGTACGGTATTCGTCCGTTGCGACGTCTCCGTTGCCATCAGTCGCCGTGACGCCGCTGTATTCCTTGAAATAGACTTTGCCGACTTCATATTGTTCAACCAGCATTTTCAGACAGCCGTAATGATCGGGATGAAAATGTGACAAAAGTATAAATTCGAGCTTACGTATACCGTGGTTTTCGAAAAAATCGTTGATCATCTTATAATGATACGGACCGTCCCCTGTGTCTATGACAGCAAACTTCCCGCCGGATTCCATAACGGCCATATCGCTCCATACGGTAGGTAAAAAATAGATTTTCATAGGCTCCTCTTTATCCGGGATTATATAGTTTTCTCCGGTTCTTCCGTTCCTTTTCATGGTATTATTATACACAACCGTTCAGAAAAGTCAATGCAAGAACTGAAAAGAAATATATTTATACACAAACCGAAAAGCGACTCACTGTTTCACCACAGCCATCAAAACTCAGGTGAAAAAATTATCCTCAAATACAGTGATGCCTAACTCCTGCCGGCCCTTTTGAATAACGCCGAGAGCCTCGTCTACTGTCATGCCGGTGCTCGTTTCATACGGATAGCCCAACGCCGTAAACCCCGAATCATCGTACCGAATCAGGTCATTCATATTTAAATTTCTGATGCCGTACAGCTCTGCATGCTCCCTCATATCTGAAATCATGCCGAAATGCACGATATATACATAATAATACCATTGCCGGTTCTCCTTTAGAAACTTTATGGACTCCCATGCCTCTTCAGACGTTTCCGTAGGAAATCCGATAAGACAGCTCAATATGTTCTGTATACCTGCCGCTTTCATGTTTTTCAGAACTTTCAGCATATTTTCTGGCGTATTGCCCTTACACATCAGATCCAGCATCCGCTGGTTTGCGGATTCCATCCCGAATAAAACATTTTTCAGTCCGCTTGCAGCCAGTTTTTTACAAAGCGGCTCCGTAAAGCCTGAATCCAGACGCAGATACGCGTCATATCGGATTTTCATTTTTCTTGCAAGAATTGTATCCGCCATTTTAGACAATACGGACGGATGGATAGCATCATCTATAAACTGAAAAATGTGTCTCCCGTATCGCCTTTCAAGCTCTGTCAGATGTTCGCACACTTCTTCCGCTTTTCTTATGCTATATCGTTTGTGATTGTCGCGGTAACTGCAAAATACGCATTTGCTCCAGTAACATCCTCTGGATGTCTGATACGGCAGTTTTGCATATATATATTTATCAAGAGGAAGATCGGAAAAGTCCGCTAACGGAATCTCATCCATGCTGTGGATGCTTTCCGCGTTGTTTGTCGTAATCTTGTCATGGTCCCAGTAAATCAGATTTGGTACTTTCTCGAACCCCTCACCGTTTTTTACTGCATTGA
>CAKTAA010000008.1 GCA_934526185.1 uncultured Eubacteriales bacterium
TCAATACAACACATCAGAAAGTTTTTCTAAAGCGTTCACTCGTTTTCATGGAATTTCGCCATCGATTGTAAAGAAACACGGCGATAAACTAAAATGTTTTAGTCCGCTTACTATCAATATATTTATTAGGGGAGGATATAACATGTCACGTATTGTTATGGAGAATGACACTGGAGCTAAAATTATGTGCGAAAATTTCGAATACCGCACATTGGGTAAAGTCCGATTTATTGGTATTGACGCATGGCGCACCGGCGAAGCATGGGATGAACTTTGGGCGCGCAGGGAGGAATTTATGCCTAAACTGGATGGTTTAATGTCTGAGTATTCAACAGAGATAACAGATGATTGCTCAATGATGCATCACAACGGAAAAGAAGTAGATACAGAGAACCATTACTTAGCCGGACGCTTTTTTAAAGAAGAAACGCCTGTACCAGAGGGATATGATTATTATGATGTTCCAACCGAGCGAGCCGCTTATGCAATCTACACTACAAATAAATATGACGGTGATATCGGATTGGCATATTATTTTACACGTGATCAAATATTAAGCGAAAGCGTTGGAATACCATATCCTCATGCATATTGGCATGCAACAGTTTACACGGATGGTCGTCCAAAAGATTGGCATGCAGCGATTCCGACAGAAAAAGATTATCGCTTCGGATATATGTTTTCGGTCGATAAATAATAAAGAAGAGTATCTAAAGCAAATTTAACGATTTTGATATTGTACGAGAGTTCAAATCTCTACACCGAAAAGCAAAATATATCTTTTTTATAGTCTATAGACATAAAGCAATGGTGTGTGCTTAAAAAGCACACACCATTGCTTTATATAGAAATTTTTGTTACAATAAACCTGAATGAGACCCGCTTTTCGACAAAATTGTTCGAAAAACGGGTCTCATTCAGAGTATGGCCCTGACCGATACGGGCGTAAATATCAAAGCCTCCTTCAGTACCATCAGCATTGTAATATGTCCACTTAACCAGATAATTATCCTTGGGCGGATTGTATATATATTCGCCGCCGAAACTGTCCCCTTTTTTGTCTCCGGCTGTGCCGGTATTAGAACCGGATACATTAAATAACTCAGGAGAGTTTTCAAAGCAGGAAGTCAGTACTGCCATCATGATTATCGCTGTAATCAATATCAATATTTTTTTCATATAATTTCTTCCTTTTTACTTTTTAGAATTTCACCTCTGGTTCATCGAATCATGACACATACGCGGGGATAAAACGCTTATTTTTTTGTATGCTTTTTCTGAATAAAAAAATTTTGAAAGTAAGGCACTTTCCTTTTTATCCTTTGCAGAAATAATTTCCGAGCGCTGAAAATGCGGGGCAGACAACGGATGTTTGCCCCGCCCTTTCTTTATTTCATCAGCTTAATTTTCCCTATAACAGGAAGCTCTTTGGCTTTCCCCTGAACAGCGTTGACAATTCCCATAATCGCGAGAATACAAATGGGAATGCTGATAAGCCAAAGAATGGTGGTAAGCCAGCCCGGAGTTACTTTGATCCCTGTATTCCATCCGTACAAGGTATAATCCACCTTGATTATGGCGCAGAGAATCGCACTGATAATGGCATACGCTACAGCGAGAAGGCACAGAACAACGCCCTGCTTGGCATGATACCTAGCAAATTTCGACTGAGGCGCTGCCAGCCACGGAATGAGAACCAATGGTCCGAAATAGGACAGCACTGCCATTGCTTTGTTGTCAGATATATCCTGTGCTGTAAATTCCTCGGTGGTATCCGCCGTATTATTCAATCTCTGGAAAGCGTTGGGCTTCACGGGCGCGGTCGGCTGTGCAGCCTCTGCGCCAATAGACGCACCGCATCCAGAACAAAATTTCACATCATCGCTTACCTGTTTTCCGCATTTTCCACAAAAGGCCATGTTTTTTTCCTCCATTATGTTCATTTAATTTTTTATTCAAACGGCTAATTGCATAGTCCGCCGTTTTCAATCTGTCTCCACTGCTCAAAAAATTCATTCCATTCAGAGAAAGAGCCGTCCATCATCTCGTTTGTGTATTTCAACAGCATACTGCCGAAGAAGTCAATAACAAAATAGGCGATAATACACAGCGCAATACCGACAACTATCCAAATCAACTTTGCTCTTTCATAGTGTTTTAAATTCTTGATAGTTTCTTCATAGTGTTATCCTCACTTTCTTTTACTCAACCGGCAGGCCTTCGAGGCCGCCGTTTCCAAACTGCTCGGTCATACCCTCAAGGTCGCCAAGATTGCCAAAGAGATCGCCCCATCCACTGAAATGCCCGTCGGTAAGGCTGTTGATGTAGTCCATAAGGGAGTTTGACAGCAGATAGAAGCCACCGATGAGCAGACCGCAGATGATAAGGCCGATGATCGCCCAGATGAGATTCGCCCTTGCAAAGTGCTTCAGATTCTTGTTCTTGGGTGCAAAACATATAATGATGCAGGCGATAAAGCCGATAATAGGCAGCGCGAACAGCGGCATCAGTCCGAAGTAGGTGCCGGTTCCCACCACCTTGTTGGTTGGATCAACAGCAGGTGCCACAGCCGTCGGCTGTTGGTAGGTGGTCTGAGGCGATGGGTTATAGGTCTGCTGCTGCACCTGCGGCTGTGACTGGGTTGTATGTACAGCGGGGGGTGTTTCCACCTTGGGTTCAACCTTTGTTTCGGTTGCCGTGACTGCCGCCTCGGCCACGGTTTCGGGTTTTAATGCAGGTGGGGAATCAACGGGAGCCTTTGTGCCGCACTCGGTGCAGAACGCTACGTCGTTTTGAATCTCCTTACCGCAATTGGTACAAAATTTTTTCATATATCTCACCTCACATTCTTTTTAAATTACTTTATACGTGTTTTTATTCGGTATCATGATATAGCGCCAGACGAACCATAAGTTTTAGCATCCCCTTCTGCTTATACATTAACCCGATTTCTGCCGTCAGCTTTTAACGCTTCAACTTTGTATTGGAATTTTCTGCCTGAGAAGTGTCGGCCTTGCCGGACGATGACTCTGTGTCATTGCTTTATACAGCGATATAATAGCATAAGAAACATCATTATTTTATAATACCCTTCCTATAGCATTTATTATGAAGCGACATGCAAGCTGACATTACCCAAGCTGTAATCAAACTCAAGTACAATTGCATTTCTGCCTGTTCAGCGGTCAATCATTTACAGCTATGCCTTGCTTCCTTATGCCTATACCGTTACAGCTTTGTCCCGCAATTACCGCAGAATTTGGTACCGGGCGGGTTATCCGTCCCGCATTCCGGACATTTCCCTGTCATTGGTGCTGCAGAAGCCGCCAGATTGGTACCGCAGTTATTGCAGAACTTCACCGTCAGCGCGTTCTTCGCTCCGCAGTTAGGACAGGTCTTCAGCTCCATAGAAGCACCGCAGTTATTACAAAACTTTCCCGTACCGGCGGGCTTCCCGCAGGACGGGCAAATGGTGGTCTTGCTCTCGATCTCGCCTTTCCAGACGGTGGCGGAGCTGCCCGCCTCGTCGATATTCCTCCGCATGGCTTCCGCCCGCGCCTTGGCGACATATACCTCCTGGCGGGGCGCACAGGCTGTGCAGAGCCCCTCGTCCTCGTTGAAGCAGGAATCACAGACGTATTTGTTGCAGGCGTGGCAGCGATGAAAGTGCTGCATAGCCTCGTTCTGCGCGTGCTCAAACGCAACCTCGTGTTCCTTCTGCCATTCGGGGGATTTGCCCTCGAAGCGTTCGGACAGGATGTTCCCGCCGCGCTCGGCGCTGTAGGCGATGTTCCGGACTTGGCCACCGATGATATTCCCGAGTAGACTCACACCCTGTCCGAGCATTTTCACGCCTTTATTCTTTTTGTATGTCGTGGACGAAATAAAGCTGCTTTTGAACCCGTCGTTGCAGATGTCGCAGTAAAAGGTAAACTGGAATCCCGCATCGGTGGAATTGTCCTGATAATTTCGTGTAAAAGATTTGAGCATCATATCACCCCTTCTTGCCGGATGCGCTTACTGGTGTGATCCGGCTCTTGATTTTCTTGCCACAAGCAGTGCATTTGGTGTTTTCAAAAAACTGGAGTACGCCGCACCGCTTGTTTTCACAGCGCACCATCAGGCCCTTTCCGCACACATCACATCGTTCTCCCGCAAAAGTCTGCTGTCCGCAGTGGGGACAGACGATATACAGCGGCCGCCCGCAGCCGGAGCAAAGCGGCTGCCCTTTTTCGATAGACCGCAGGCAGGCGGGACAGAGGTAGCCGAAAGGACTCCCGCTGCCGCATTTCGGACAGAATCGCACATCCCGGTCCACCAGCGTCCCGCAATGGATACACGTTTGTTTATAGCTCGCCATATCATCTCCTCCTTGCCATGTGCGGCGCTTTACTTGATTTGAATATTGAAATACCCACCGCCGCTGTGCGCAATGGAGTGCGTATCGCTGAATACGGTCCATGTCTCGCCTGCAACAGAGTTTTCTTCAAATCCGTTACCCAACAGCGTCTGCCGTCAAGCTTCAAATTGGTCGGCTGCAGCGGTACTCTTGAAGCTAAGCCCCATATTGCCGATCACCCCGGTAATGGCGTATGGGAACGTCGGCTCCGGTATGCCGCTCGTGTATTCTGCATATTCCGCCTTACTCCACCAGCCTTCTTCGGGAAGCGTCTCTGTAGCAGGCGATTGGGTTTCCTCCGGTTTACTTTGTCCGCCCTGTTTCTCGCTGCTGCTTGGTGAATTGGCCTCGTTGCCGGACGATTTCTCATCGCCTCCGCAAGCCGAAAATATCAGTACCATCATCAGCGCAAGTAAAAGCGCAAGAAATTTTTTCATTGTGTTGTTTTCCGTTTCTGTATGTAATCAGTTCCCGTTAATATTAAAACCAACTCTGATTGCCGCAGTATCGCTATCGAAGTAAGACGCAATATAGTCGCAACGATAAAGCTCTCCCCAAGAGAAGGTCATATTCAGAACATGGGTATCACCCTCGTCTGCGTCCTTCGAAACTGTTCCGTCCAGCCCTTTGTAATACTCATAAAGCGCATTATAATAACTTTCAGCAGCCGCATTAGGAACACCGAAATTTACTTCAAATTGAAAAAGTGTAAAATCCTTGTTCGCCTTGACTTCGCAGCCATCCGCATCAAGTTCTCCGACACCTTTCTTAATCTCGGCGGGAATATGTGCAATTACCTCCGCAGCTTCGTCCCCCTCCAATACTGTCTTACCGTTTTTGATTGCGACAATATCAGCATCAGCAATATCAAAGAGTTCAGCATCTACGATAATTCTTTCGCTGCTGTTATCATCCGGATCGTTCTCACCCCCGTTCGAATCGGGCGTGTTGTTCTGTTCCTGCCGATTGCTGCTCGGTGGGTTGTCCTCGCCACCGGACGGTGTTTCATCGCCTCCGCAAGCCGCAAACATCAGTACCATCATCAGCACAAGTAAAAGTGCAAATAGTTTCTTCATCACATTACCCTCCAATCATGTCAATGTTTATGACTGATATTTTTCGAATCCGAGGGTGCCTTCCATACCAAAATAGATTCTAACACCGTAATTTACACCATTTTCTTCATACTTCCAAAGGTATTCATCCAGTCCCTTTGCATCTTCTACACTTGCAAGCTCAATTTTTATAGCTTCATTCTTTTCGGAATCCCATCCTGATTTATATGGATTGCCGCAATTTTCAAACACGCTTTGAGCAAAAGCTGCAATCTCATCGTCCGTAAACGCCGTGTCCCGCGTTATGTCTCTGTTTGTCTTGCTATATAAAACAGCATCCGAAACAGTTGCACCTTCTGGGATCACCAAGTTACTCATTTTATATGCATCCATCCAATTTTCTTCCCCGCCTTTATCGCCGTTTTGGGATACGCCGGGGTTATCGCTGCCCGCAGGTTCGTCGCCGTTGTTGCCACAAGCCGCAAGGGAGAAAAGCATCATCACCGTCAAAAAAATCGCGAGTATTCGTTTCATAAAGTTATTTCCCTCCTTTTCTGCTTAGCTTCTGCTTAGCCTTCTAAGCTGATATAGATGAAGGCAACGCCGTCCACATAACCGTTCATCTGAATGTTATGGGTAGCACTCTTGATGCCCCATTGCTCACCCTCGCGATACTCTTCAAAGCCGTTATTCAGCAAACTCTGTTTCCATGTATTTATCTCGTCCAAGGTGGCTTCAGCATTGATGGTGAGCTGATCCATAAGCACACCTTTGATGATGTACTTGAACGGCGGTTCGCTCACACCGTTTGTGTACTCAACGTAGGTTGCGTTACTCCACTGATCTCCTGCAGCTTCTAAACTTGAAAACGTATCATAGATCGTCAGGTTCATATAACCCATACTCTCGACCCACATACTGCCAACGCTCATCTCAAATTTACCGTTAGGGCTAACGAGTCCGGAAACTTCGGCTTCTGTATACCCTGCTGCCTTCAATTTTGCTTCATAGGCAGCAACCTGTTCTGCCGTCGTTATAGGCTTGATAACCATTGTGACAACGCCGTCTTCTTCATAATACTCATCATCAAAGTCGGTAACCACCGCATCATCAGGAAGCACAATGCCTTCCAGCCATGGATACTTATCATAAGGGATTTCCACAGCTGCGGGTAGATCAGTATTTTCACCGCCGTTGTTCTCGCTGCCGCCCTGATTGTCGATCTGAGAGGTGCCACTGCTTTCGTTACTGGATGGAGCGTCATTTGTGCTGCAGGCAACGAATGAGAATAGTATCATCGCTGCAAGCTGAATCGCTAATATCTTTTTCATCGCTTATCCTCCTATCTCAATTAGCTGATGCGGGTAAAGGATAACTCAACCATTCCCAAACGGCAGGAGTAAGAGAACGAAACGGACTTGCCGCCGAAGTCATATATCCAAGTTCCCTGCGTCAGCGTGTCTGAATGACTGCCTTCAGCCGCAAAGAAAGCATCGAAGTCCGAATACTGTTCACCTTTCGATACGGCATAAGTCTCAAAATTGATTTCCTGTTTCCAGATACCGCTCGGAAGTGCAGCACAGGCATCAAAGTATGCTTTCATGATTTCCTTGCCGTCAACTCCGTCGGGAATATTAAAATCGATCAGAAGATTATTTACTTTGTTAGGGCTTGATGTTTGTTTCAAAGTCCAACCGTCCTGCGGCTTGATCTCAAGACCAAACAGTTCCTTTGCAACTTCGGTATAATTACTGTCGTTAAGATTTTCAAGGGTTAACGCCGCACCGCCTGAACCGTTATCTCCTTGCATTTCCCCGCTTTGAGAAACGCCGGAATTATCATTATTTGCAGGCTCATCGCCATTATTATCGCAGGCAACAAACGAAAGCATCATCAGTGTCGCCAACAAAAGTGCTAAAAGTTTTTTCATTGCTTCATCCTCCTCAATTTATTTGAAGATACCTGCTTCGGTCGGAACCACAATCTTCAACTGATAGTCACCGTCAACATAACCTCTACCAGGACCTTCTTCATTCCATAAAGTAATCTGAAAACTGTTTCCAAGTCCGTTCCATGAATAAATTCCGTCAGCATCAAATTCAAGGACTGGTTCGGAATCGTCACTACAACTAATACCGAAAGCTTTTACTTTTTCAATATACTCACCAACTTCTGTGAGGGTAGCTTTGTCGACATAGACCTCGACCTGTCCGCTCGATGAGCCAATAAGTTTCTCAACACAAATTATATTACCGGAGCCGGTCCAGGCAATATCAGAAGCCGCAGACGGCCACGCAAAGGTTTCTCCGCCGTTGTTTTCGCCGTCACTATTGTTATGCGAAACGCTGGGGTTGTCGCTGTTAGCAGGCTCATCATCGTTATCACCGCAGGCGGAAAGAGTAAATGACATCATTAAAGCCATTAAAAGAACCAATAATTTTTTCATTGCGTTTTCCCCCATCCTTACTCCGGCTGACGTGCGCCGCACTCGCCGCAGAAGCGTATGCCGGGTGTCAATTCCGCACCGCAGGAGGTGCAGTGCTTTTTCGCCGTTCCGCCAAGTTTGGTTCCGCACTCCTGACAGAACTTGACGCCCTCCGGATTCTCATGCCCGCAGCTCGGGCAGGTACTGGCGTCCTTGGCCGCTTTTTCCGCCGCTGCTTTTGTCTCCTGTTCCGATTTAGCAGCATTCAGCTTTGCCTGAGCGTCGGTCAAATTTGCCTGTACTAGCCTGAGCTTGGTTGCAGCATCCCCAAAAGTATCCAAGCCATATGTCAAAGCCGCCTGTCTTCCTATTTCGGCGTAAAGCTCCTCTTCCTGTTTTTTCAAGCTTTTGACGTCATTTTGAGCGTTCATCAGCTTTACCGCCGGATCATCCTGCGGCATAAAGCCGCTGAGTCCCTTCATCAAACCGCTGAGCCCGCCTAATATATCATTTGCCATAATACGTTCATTCCTCTCTTCTGTAAGTATTGTAAAATTTTATTTAATATAAAGGAATATACCATCGATAAATCTGCAACTGGTTCTTTGTAGCATCCGTTGTAAAGTTAGTTAAAAATGATTTTCAACCGCCAATGTCTCAGCTAATGAATCACGATACAGAATTATATAATTTTAGATAAAACTCAAATTGATTTTCCGCAGCAATGACAAAAACAATTGCAGTTTTCGTTGTTTCTGCCGCAGCGCGGGCATGTTTTAATTCTGGAAATCAGAATTTCAGGAGTACGCCTTTCCTTTTGGGAAGAACATATGATACATTGCATATCATCCTCGGCGTAATGTTCATCACATATCCACTTCCCGCAAGTGTGACACATATTGAAATACCTTTTTGCATAAGCCTGCGCTTCGGACAGTGCATCGTCAAAGCACTTCGTAAAATATACGCCGGAAGTGACGTTTCTGTCGCACAGGTCGCAGTAAAAGGTAAAGGCAAAGCCGCCTTTGGTTTTATGTGTTTCATACCGCTGGGAAAATACTCTGTTCATTTTTCCTCCTTTCTGTCCGCTTTTTTTTGAATTTGAGCGATGAAATTCAACAATTCTCTAAGTTCCTTTTCCGACATTCCATCTACTGCTTTAATAAGCTGTTTCTTCAAATCGTCCTCACCGTTCATCATGTTCGCTGCTCCTCTCTTTAGTTGCTTATATTTTTAAATTAAAATGCGATGAGCAATTGACTGTGTTATATTTTTGTGATATAATATAAAATATATCATTTCATTCCCATATGATTTTTACATTCATCACATATAGTAGTTTTTATATTAGACTTTTACATTTCATATTTCAATTATCAATTTCATCTTCGTCACCGCCATGTCTTACCACAGCCGGTACTTTTGTTGTCTTAACTTATTTATTGGTTCCGGTAACAGTATATATGTTTTGTTTTGTATTGTAATCATCCTAAGGGTGATTTGTATCGAGAAAAAGGATGATTTTGGGTATGAATTGACTAAGTTATATATAATTTAGGAGGTTTTAAATGAAACTGAAAGCGCTTATGTCGGTAATAGCGTTAAGTATTCTCTGCCCCCTGCTGGTCGGCTGCGGCAATTCAAACCGTCCGTCAGCAAAAGATCCGGTTACGTTAACTATGTGGCATAATTACGGCGGTGATATGCAGCAAAGCATGGATGTACTCATCGATGAGTTCAACAGCACAATTGGCCAGGAACAGGGAATTGTGATAGATGTAACAGCGATTTCCTCCAGTTCCGAACTTAATGAAAGCCTGAATATGATTGTAAATGGCGATCCGGGCGCACCGGAAATGCCTGATATTTTTACCGGTTATCCCAAGACAGCCATCCAATTTCAGGAAAAAGGACTTTTATGCAGGCTGGATACCTATTTTACAGATATGGAGCTTTCCTCCTATGTAGATGCTTTTATTGAAGAAGGACGTTTGACAGACGGCGGGCTGTACGTTTTCCCTTTGGCAAAATCGACGGAAATTTTATATCTGAACCAAACGCTGTTTGATACATTCGCCGCTGCTACAGGTGCAAAGCAGGAACAACTTTCCACATTGGAAGGTCTGGCTGAATTGTCTAAGATGTATTATGACTGGACCGATGCGCAAACACCTGACATCCCCAATGACGGAAAAATGTTTTACGCAGCCGATTCTTGGTTTAATCTCGCCTATGTAGGTATGGCACAGACAGGCGCAAATCTATTCAGCGATACAAATAATCTGAACCTTGAAAATGACACCTACCGGCACATCTTCGAAACTGTTTATACCGCCGCAACCGAGGGCGGCTTCGCTATATATGACGGGTATTCATCGGATTTATCCAAACCGGGAGACCTTGTCTGTTCTACCGGATCCTCAGCGGGCATTCTTTTCTATGGTGACACCATTACCTATGACGACGGCACGGTGGAACAGGTTGAATACAGCATACTTCCCTATCCGGTTTTGGAAAACGGCAAAAAAATCGCTCTCCAACGGGGAGGCGGTCTTATGGTTGCAAAAGGAGAAACAAAAAAGGAATACGCCGCGGCCGTTTTCCTCAAATGGCTGACTGCCCCTGAGCAAAACATGCGATTTATTTCCAAGACAGGATATCTTCCTGTTTCAAAACAGGCATTTGAAGAGGATATCGAAGAACATCTGGAAACTGTCGAGGATATTAGAATCAAAAAAATGCTGACTGCTGTTCTATCCATGTATGAAAACTACGACTTTTTCACGGCGCCGAAATTCGGCAGCTTTGACACGGTGAGCAGTGAATATGAGGAAGCGTTTAAAACGCTTTTGAAAACGCAGCGGGAAGCTTATTTGAAGAATGAAGCTCTGAGTGCCGCCGACGCGCTGGCGGCATTTGCGAACTAACGCCGCATGAGCACAGAGCGAAAGGGGCAGATAGATTGAATATGCTCAAACAGGCGCTTTTGCTGTGGAAGCAGAATAGAAACCGGAAGGGAATTCCTCTGCAGCGCAGATTAATCGTATATTTCGTCGCCGTCAGTGTTTTTTTGCTCGCCGCTGTAGCTGTTCTGCTGCTGTTCGGTATCACGGGCAGCAGCAGAAGTGCAGTTCGTAATTATCTGGAGTCCGAATTGTCCCATCTCCATGAGGCTGTATCTGATCATTCCGGAAGGTTGACAGTTCAGGGACTCTCCTTCGCAGAAGAGATAGCAGCCTCTGCCGATGACTACTTAAAGAAAAACGGCATACGTGCCGGTGAGCTTTCAGCGCATCCTGAGTTTCTGGATTCTTTTTTGGCCGAGCAGATGCCTACCATGCTATCCATGATGGAACGCAGCGCTACCAGCGGAGTATTCATTCTGCTGGATGCCACGGTGAAACCCGATGCCGAAAACGCCGCTTTCTCAAAAGCCGGAATTTTTCTTAAAAAGACTCAGACAGATACCCGACAGGTTGTCAGTGCTAAACCCCATTATCTTCGCGGTCCCGCGCAGATTGCGCGGGACAATGGCATAGAACTTCTGGGGCAGTGGTCAATGGAATACGATGTCACCGACGAGCCCTTTTTCAGTTCAGTTATGGAAAATGCACGAAGGAATCCGGATAAAACGCTTTCACGCCTTTATTTATGGACTGGCCGGGTTACACTCAAGAATAACAGCGAATCGGGCTTTCTGCTCTGTGTGCCACTGCGCTGCACGGACGGAACCGTTTTCGGCGTCTGCGGCGTTGAGGTCAGCGACCGTATGTTCAAAAACTTGTACAGTCCCGGCGAAAGCAATTACAACAATATATTTACTCTTGCCTCCCCTGTCGGTGAATCCGTTTTATTGACAACCGATTGCCTGATTGCCGGCAATTATTATCAAACCGGAACCCGTATGGAATCGGATCTATCGGTTACAGAGGATAAAAACGGGTTTGTTTTTTATGGTAATGCAGAATCAGTTTACGGAGGGCTGCATACAGCTTTGCGGCTGTACCCGTCGGATTCCGTATACAATGAAGAATGGGCGGTCGCCGTCATGATGCCGGAAGCTGAACTGCATCAAGCCATAAGCGGCAGTATTCCCTATTTGCTGGCTGTGCTTTTGGCTCTATCGGTTATCAGCTTCGGGGCTTCCGTTTTCATCAGCCGCCGATATCTGCGTCCCGTGACGGAGGCGTTAGAGCGGATAAAAACCAAAGATTACACATCTCAGGGCAATATTCCCTATTTGGAAATCAACGATTTAATGGAGTTTTTGGCGCAACAGGATGAGGAAGTCAAGAAACGCAACATTGTGCTTGCAATTCCTTCCGAGGACTCTCTGCCAATGTTTGAACAGTTTCTGGAAAATGTTAAGACGCTTTCTCCGGCAGAACGCAATGTTTTCAATCTGTATATCCACGGTTATAAGGCACAGGAGATAGCAGACCGCCTGCATCTCTCTATCAATACCATAAAAACCCACAATCGCCGTATTTTTGCAAAGCTAAATGTTTCTACAAGAAAAGAACTTTTGGTCTATATAAATATGATGAAAGAAAAAAACTTGCCCGGGGAGGTGTGAACCTTTGGATAATACTTTAGCAAACCGTATTCAAACGATCCTGAGGGAACAGCATCTCAAACAAATTGAACTGGCAAAAGCACTTGGGGTGAGTGCCAACTATATCTCCATTCTTGTAATGGGCAGGAAAACGCAGGTATCACTAACACTTGCCAAGCTCATAGAATCCCTGTACGGTTACTCAGCCGAATGGGTTATGTCGGGAAAGGGCGTAAAAAACAATGTCGATCTGCTGCGGCAGCAGGCCGTCGAGCGGATTATGAAGATGGACAATACCAGCTTGATGAAATTAAAAGAATTTTTAAAATAGACTTCGGTTAAACATCTTCTGACAAATATCCGTTTGGTTTATACTCACAATGTTTTCCTATTTATTAGATCTCGCATTGCATACAGAGGTGTTAAGTTACTGAATCGAGACAAAAGTTTATAAGACAAAAGGCGGATAGCTTTTAGCTATCCGCCTTTTTGTTGGCAGCTCAACGAAATTTTCATGCACGGAATCTGTGCTTCATTATCGTTTTCTTTTATTCTCTCTTTTTTTAGCCGATGCGGTACCGGCTTTGAAAATATTTCACCATATCACAAATGTTCCAACTGATTTCAGAAGCAGGCAGATCAAGGTCACCTCTCCGCCATCGCAATCGTTCGCTTTTATACTGAATTGAACTGTCCAGGATAGCGATCCTGAATGTAAGGAGAAAAACAGTGCAGCCGTTCAGATAATTTTAAAGAGAAGGAGAGTTCGCAAGCCGAATTCTGTACATATTGTGCCGCCTATATACTGACGCAGAATTCCACGGAACAATATATTCTAAAGCTGAAACAAATGTCAGCGGTTTGTTCCAGGATATCAAGCTTTAGCCTTCTCCGAGCTTATTGGCGTTATCTGTGACGAGCTGTTGCATACGGCTCGAAGTCATGGCTGTTGTGAAGCAGTCTTCCCCTATTTGATAAATTCCGGTACGGAACGGTAAAAAACTGCTGAAATTTGAAAAGTACGCAAGAAATTCTATGGATATGATTGACAAATGCGGAAGGCTATGCTATCATAACAACGTTGAATCTGTCTCTGCAGCAGAGACGGAAAATGCCGAGAGCATTGCCTGTCCCCCAGGGCGCACAATTTTTCGGAATTTTGGGGAGATCGTGTATGAAAGGGAAAGAAAATGTATTTTAAACAAACAGACGAATTCGATTCTATCGAAGCTGCTACTTATGCATTGCATGTAACGTCAGATCAGATCCATGTGAGACTTTGCGGCGAGGAAATTGCTGTTCTGGATCCCCGCTCCTCTGTTAACACCGTCGGTGAGGGAGACGCTACCAATACCGACGCGGAAGCCGGTACTCTGTCGCTGACAAAAAGTAAGGAAAACAACTGCTATGTTTATACCTGGTCATCCGCAAGCAGTCTTTGGACAAAAAAAGAATATATTTTAAAATGCTTTGATTCGCATTTTGAATATTTCATCCGGCTGACCGGCAAGGGTGATATCGACTCGGTGAACTATTTCAGCGGCGATATCAGCAGTCCGTGGCACGGCAGCCACTACGAGTTTGCAGAAGGATACGCCCCCATCGCCACAATTGACGACAGAGAGAAATACTATTTCTCATCTGCTTATTCATTTGTCAGATTTTCCTACCTGATGGTTCCGCCGATGTTCTGCTACGCCTTCCGTACAGAGGATATTGCTCCCTGGCTTGCGCTCGGACTTGTCGCAAAGCCCGGCGAACATCAGTTTGTACAGTTCGATTATCATACAAATAATAACAAATTCTATCTGTCAACCGATAACACAGGACATACCAAAATCAATGGTACATGGGAATCTCCCAAAATTATAGGCTACAGCGCAGAAAACGAGTTTGCCTGTATGCAGAAGTATGCCGCCTATTACTTCGACAACGGTCTTGCGCAGAAGAAGCTGCCGCAAGCGCCCAACCAGCTTCCCCGCTTCTGGCATGGTCCGATGTTCTGCGGCTGGATCGAACAGGGCGTTCTCGCGGCAAAAGAAGGAGGCTCCTGCTTTGATCACGCCTCTGAAAAATCCTATAGAAAAATTCAAAAGCTTATTGAAGCTCAGCAGCTTCATCCTACCATTATGATCATTGACGACAAATGGCAGAAGCAATACGGAACGCTTGAGGTAGATCCTGCAAAATGGACAGATATGCGTGGGTTTATCGATGAACAGAAAGCCAAGGGGATCCATGTGCTGCTTTGGTTTAAAATGTGGGATTCGGAAGGTCTTCCGGAGGATATGTGCGTTAAGGGTGTTGCGCCGGTTCCGGTTATGGCCAACAGTGCAAACCGTCCCATGACAGACCCGACCAATCCGAAATACCGTGAATTCCTGAAAAAGGCTATTTACCATCTGCTCTCTTCCGATGAAGGCTGCTGCAACGCTGATGGTTTCAAGCTGGACTTTGCTTTCTTCCAGCCGACGGGCCGCGCCATACAGTCCTATGACGGTAAATATGGCGTTGAACTGTTCCATGAGCTTGTGTCTTATATCTATCAGTGCGCAAAAGAAGCAAAGCCGGAGGCTATCATCAACTGCAGCCCCTGTCATCCGTATTTTGCCCATGTATGCGATCAGGCCCGTCTGCACGATTACGACGGACATTGGCGCAATAACTTCGAGTGTATGCAGCATCGGCAGAAGCTGTATTCAATGGCAATTCCAAACACGCTCGTTGACACGGACGGCTCCGGATTCTACAGCCGCCGTGACACACTGCGCTATATACGCAGATGCACGGAGCTTGGTATCCCGGATCTTTATGAAATATCCGACAATGTCAACCTGACCTTTACCGAAGAAGAACGGGCTGAAATCAGAAATGTCTGGGAAACCTATTCCGCAAAAATCGATGCAATGTATAAATAAGATGACATCAACGCCCCTGCAGAAAAATCTGCCGGGGCGTTTTCCGTTGAGAAAAATTCCGCAAGTGGTTTACAATCATTGCCGAAATTTTTTAAAACGCTGTTACAGGCACCGTCACTCTTCCAAGATATATTAATCCTGTTGCTCAAAAATTTTACATTCACAGTCTAAGAAAATATATTTTTTCGAACACAAATTGACAATATTTCAACCGCCGTATTTGGGAGCCAAATGGCTTTCGGAGCATTGCCGAATTCAGCAAAACTATTTATACTTTGTATAATTGTATTAAAATTTTTAAATACTTTATCAAAAACCTGCCAACGGAATAAAGCATTTGTTTTCTTATTTTTTGGTATCGAAGTTTAACAGCTTTTTAAGAATCCAGACACTGACGATGAAGAACCTTGATATTTATAAGCAAGCGCACTGAACGAATGCGCATCAAAGAAGGATAACACTGACTTTCATTATCAGATAGCAGGAATTTTTCACGTGCAGTTTTCACCTCAAAGCAGTCATGTTTGAGCTTTAGCAGTTCGGTTTGCGTACGAAATTTTACCGCCAGGTCACTATCTCCCATAAGCATTGTACAACACGATCTTCCATTTTAATATCCTCTGCTTTCAAGCAGATTTGTATCTTTTTATTTATTAAGAAATGCAAAAAAATTTCGCCGGACGCGAGTATCTAGTTTTCAAAAAAACAAAGCCTCTACGCGAATTTCGTGTAGAGGCTTTTGACTGACAGGATGATAAGAAATGAATACCGCCGCCCCGTAAAGAGCAAGCCGCAAAAGGCTGACAGCAAACCAAATTGTCGTGAACGCGCTTGCACGCAAACAACGAAAGTACAACAAAACTTTTGCGAAAAAAGAACAATGACGGACCGGCATACGGAGCGCAGTCCGTTCCAATGTGCGATGTTAGCACCAAACGGAGCTTAAAAGCGGGATGTTTGCACCAAAAGTATCATTGGGTATCAATGCCCAATGCCGAAAACTGTTCGTCTTTTATGGTGCAGGATCCTAAGATCAAAAAGTAAAGTTGCAGTGCTTTCTCTCGGATTTCCTCAACTTTTTTGGTATCATGCAAATTGTGTTTATGAAAATATCCATTGCGCTGCTTATCGCGCCAGTCATCTATTGTGGAAACCAAATGCTCTCTGGCGTATTTATTGACATCCAGAATACGACCGTTATGTTCTATGACCTGCTCCAGCGCACCCAAAGTGGTATCGACTATATCAGCGTTTTCTTTGCTGAATTGCACTATATCTCTGCCTTTGGATTTTATAGTGATTCCGGTTCCTTCTGATAGCTGAATAACCGCAAATAACAACTGTTCAATAGACTTTAGATATCCTGCTACAACGTTTGTTAAATCCAAATTCTCCGTCAGTTGATACATGGTGTAAAACCATTCAGAAGTAATAAAACTGACCGCGAAATTACTCTTGCCGATCATAGCTCTCCACAAGCCTCTATCCAAATAGTTCCGTTTTATTGTTTCGACTTGATTGGGATAAACAGTATCCGGTATGTTTGCTGTATAGTTATGTGTGGTAATTGCTTTACCACATTTTTTCCTGAACTGTGCAAGAGCTTTTTCGGTGGGAGTAATTACCGTACTAAAGCCAATGATCGCCTTTGCCTGTTCATTGAATTGCTTGCAAAATTCGATGAGTTCATCGCATTCCGTCTCGCCAAAATACTGAGCCCAAAATTCCATAATGGGAATCCTTTCAACGGGGATCCCGGCGCGACCATTCATTTCATTAACCGATGTAAAAAGAGCATCTTTAGAAAATTCATCTAGAGCTGCAATAACTATCAATTTGAGTGCTTCTACAGCGTAACGGCCGGCTTCAAATTCTTTGCAATACTTACCAAGGTCTGATGTATCAGAAAACACAACACCACATTTCTTTTCGTTTTCTGTGAGCACTATTTGAAAAGGTCGTGATTTTGCTTGTTCTGTCTCTGGAAGTGCTCTGAACACCGGTGCTATGGGATAGAAGCTAAAATTGGCAGTATTATACTCAGAGAATAGAGATACCGCTAATGACTCAATGACTTTTGCAGCTCTATATTCATTCGTTTCCACCATGGAACTATATGCACCATATCTTTTATCTCCTAAAAAGATAAGAGAGCCTAAGGATTCTTCGTATTTCTCATGGTTGCTTAATAAGACGTCGCGGCTGCGCTCAACAAGATCAATCAATCTATTCAATGCTTCTAAATAAGCTTGTTTCAACTATCACACCCCCTATAATGAAAAAGGCACATAATCCGAAGACTACGTGCCTTGACGCACGGCAAGAGTTAGCGATTGCCAGATCGTACAAGCGCATACTCTTTGCAAGCATCGACCGCATGAGTCGATACTTCCTTAACTGCCGCAGGGTCAAGTTTCAACGCGAAAATGACCGCAACAGCAGTGCCGCCAAGGGCAACCACGAGCTTCCAGTCGACAATGACTTTGAAGTCCATATCGCTACCTCCTTTCCGAGGTCTACACCCCAAGAATAAAAATGGTAGCTAAAATTGCCCTACGTCATAGTCATTATAACAAAAACCGGCTGATTTTTCAACCGGTTTGCTTAAACTTGCCAAATCTACATTTTGGGTGGCTATGATCGTTATTCATATTTCTGTTCCAGTGTACCGCCGATCCGCAGATGGATATCCAGACGATCATCGTACACCACGATTCTGTCGGCGAGCTGGCGTAGTACAACCGCATCGGTGGTATCCATCTTTTCGCCGCTGTGGACATGCTCTTTGAAGGCATCCATCCAGTATTTCACTTCCGCGAATCGTCCTGCCGTTGCTTTGAGTTCTCGCTGACGTTCCTGCAGCTCGTCCATCTGCTGGCTGTAAGAGGCGATTTTGATCTCGTAGTCCATCTCACTTACCGCGCCCTGTTGCTGGACTTTGTGGAGGCTTAGAACGGCCTCCTGTATAGCTATTATGTCCTGCTGCACCTGTTTCAGCTCTGTGTGCTTATTGGCCTCCATAACCTCTGCACAGCTTTCCTCAACCACATCCAGCACATCCTCCATACCGTCGAATGCGGCACGGATGGTGCGTTCCAGTATGTCCTCGTTGATGTGGTGGCTGTCACAGACCGCGCGGCCGTTGCTGATCCTGTTGGTGCATCCCCAAGCTGCAACCCGCTTGCCACTGCCGACGGTACGCACATGCCTGCGGAGACGGTGGCCGCAGGTGCCGCATACCAGCAGACCACTGAGTGGATATTTACTGGTATATCGGCTGCTACCTATCGATGTATCCTTTTCGTCCCTGCGGCGCTGCATCTCAGCCTGCGCCATATCAAACATCTCCTGCGTAATGATCGCCGGGTGCGTGTTTTCTGCATAGTACATAGGAGACTGACCGGTATTCTTCATTCGACGCTTGGATAGCACATCCGGCTTGAATGTTTTGCCGAGAATAGCATTACCGGTGTATTTCTCGTTTTTGAGGATGCCCAGTACCGCGTTAGGCCGCCATTGTGTGCTGCCGCGCTTGGTAGTAATGCCGTCTGCCTCCAGCCTCACGGCAGATCTGTGGCACGGGGATTCCTGCGAGGTATTCGCCATAAATGCGACGTACCGTTTCCGCTTCATCCTCTGCGATCACATATTC
This sequence comes from uncultured Eubacteriales bacterium, assembly GCA_934526185.1. Classification (GTDB taxonomy): domain Bacteria; phylum Bacillota; class Clostridia; order Oscillospirales; family CAG-272; genus CAKTAA01. Next base: position 19,005 of record CAKTAA010000008.1, read on the forward strand.
ACCGGTGCTACTTTTCTTGTAGCCCAGCACCATCCCTGTGTTGAGGATGACCTCACCGTTCTGGAACTTCTTTTGGTAGCTCCACTTGATGTTGGTGGACATGGTGCGTGATTCCTGCTCGGCCATGGCTGCGAGGATCGTCAGCAGCACTTCACCGCCGGGTGTCATAGTATCTATGTTCTCGTTCTCAAAGTACACACTGATACCGAGGTCTTTCAGTTCGCGGATGTAGTTGAGTGCGTCTACGGTGTTTCTGGCGAAGCGGCTGATGGATTTGACCAGCACCTTGTTGATCTTCCCGTCGCGGCATACCTGTATCATGCGCATGAAATCCGGACGTTTCTCAGCGCGAGTACCGGTGATGCCCGGATTCGCATAGATACCGCCGAACTGCTATTCCGGTTTTGACGTGATCAGAGTGGTGTAGTGCTGCACCTGCCGACCGAAGCTATCTTCCTGTTCTTCCTTCTCAGTCGATACACGGGCGTATGCCGCTACCACCATTTGTGGCTTGCGGTACTGTCCTGTGGTGAATAGCGCTTCTGACGGGATCCGTCGCACCACACGCGTTGCTGTTTGAGCCATGATCACACCTCCTTCCTGTTCCAGTCGGGTTTGTTGCCCGGCTGACCGTTTGTATATTCCTTCGTGATCTCCACGCCATTGAAGAAGCGGAAGGTCACGTGATTTGGCATCATTATGATTTGCTCTACGAATAACTTGAGCTTTGTTTCGTCGAAGTCTGTGATCGTCGTATAGTCGCTTTCTCGTATTGTGTTTCTTTGTAGCTGCCGGATGTATTCCTGCTGCTCTCGGATTCTGGCTTTGATGGACTGTTGCTCGACGCGGAATGCTTTATCCGAGATGAGTTTCCGCATTAGCAGCCCTGCCAGCTTTTCTTCCTCCTGTTGGAGTTCTTTTATGACCGCCTGTATTGCAGCAATGGTATCGCCCTGCGGCCGCTGGATAACGAATTCGTTGTATGCTTCTATGAACTTCTCTTGCAGTATTGTGTCCTTGATTCGTGTGCTGTCGCACTGATCGCGGCCTTGACGTTCCTGTCTGGCGCAGACCCATATATCATTGCGCCATTTCTTTCCGCTGTTGTTTACTTTGTGGCGGTAGGTGCTGCCACAGCTGCCGCATATGATCATGCCTGTAAATGGGTAGATAGGATGCTCCTGCTTCACTAGCTTGGGATTCGCCCGTTCCTGCCGTATTGCTTGTGCGCGGTAGAAGGTTTCCTTGCTTACGATACCTTCATGGGCATTCTCGATGTAATATCGCTCACCGTAGCGGCCATCTAAGTTATCGCACTTTGTGCCGTCTATGCGGACGCTTTTGCCCATCATCACATCGCCCATGTATTCTCGTTGCTGATCAACTTGAGGATGCCATTTGGCCTCCATGGGTTTCCTTTTCCATTTGGGATTCCAGCTTCGTTGAGTGTCTTAGCAATAGCAGGGCAGCCGCAGCCGGAGATGTACATGTCATAGATCCAGCGCACCACTTCTGCCTGTTCCGGCACGATGGCCACGGTGTTATTCGCCGCCATGCGAAATCCGTACATGCTGCTGCCGATGGAATACCAGCCATTCTCAAAGCGATGCTGGATTGACCATTTCTGTCGCTTGGAATCCACTTCCAGATCGTTCTCTGCGATGGTGGCTGCGATCGTCAAGAACAGCTCACTGGTGGGCTGCATGGTGCTGCTCTGTTCCTTTTCGAATATGACCTCGACACCCATGTCGCGCAGCTCACGCACCGCCTCTAACAGCTCTACGGTATTTCTGGCGAAGCGGGAGACTGATTTGGTATGTATGATGTCGAACTGCCCTGTGCGGGCGTCCTGCAGCATTTTCATAAATTCTGGCCGCTTGTATGCGCTGCTTCCACTGATGCCTCGATCTGCGTATATGTGTACCAGCTCGTTGTCAGAGTCTTCATCAAACTTCCCGCACCAATATTGCTCCTGAAACTCGTAGCTGTGAATCTGTGCTTTGCTGGACGATGATACGCGCACATAGGCGGCCACGCGTTTTCTTGCCATGGCATCTACCTCCTTTCTGTATAGATTGTTGTTTGATTTACCATTCGAATCCTGCGAATCTGACGATTTCGCGGATGGCGTTCATTGCTCTTTTGGGGCTTGAGTAGTCCCGAATGAATTTGGGGTCCTGCCGACCGTTCCGCTTCACTACAACCAGCGGGTATCCATAGCTCAGTAGGATCCGCACTTCCAAGGTATCCTCCTGCTCGCCTTGCCAAGCAACCTGCACCGTCTTTTTCCACACTCTGTGATAGATGGGATTGCCGGTGTCGCTGGCGTAGCCTGCGAGGGTGAAGCCGTTCTTGGCGATCAGTTCGTCGAAGTCTTTCTGTGCCTTTTCTATGGTCATTGCTGTGACCTCCTTGTTCTTTGGTAGGACAATTAAGCCAGAAAGAAAGGGGAAAGTCCAGCGCAATTGCCATTGTTAGCAAAGAGTTAGCAATTGCGCTGGTTACCCATTTTAGTTGGTAATCTGCATTACGTGAACAGCGTCGGGACGGATGAGCTTAGCGTCCAGATATTCGTAGCCGAGGTAGCCAATCTGCCCCTTTGCGATAAACAGTTCGTTCAAACGGCGCATCGTAAAGGGCATGCGGTCAATGATCCAGAAGTAGCTGAAATCACCGAAGGCGATAGGCTTAGTTCCTGCTGCTTCACTGGGCATGTAGTTGGAGATGTACACCGCCTTGCCCATGATCGTATTATCTGCGTGGTTCCACAGATAGTTGCCACTGGCGTCCTTGAGAGTACGGAGCTTGAGAGCAGTCTCGTCGTCCATGATCCACACCGCGTTGCGGCGATACTCCTTGTCCAGCGAGAAGAACAGGCGAATCACATCATCGTAAGTGATATCGCTGGTGCTATGGCCGATAACTGCATTGTTCATAAAGCCGCAGGGAGCATCGGTGCCATCGCCACTGATGAATGCTGCTTCCTCTGCTCGGCCAATGCAGCGGGCAAATCCTTTGGTGATATGACCTTCTGTGTCGAAATGGGCATCGTTGCAGAAGTCCTCCGCCACCTGAATCATGCTGCCAACTTTGTGGCTGATCACGCGGATGCGGTCAAACTCAGGACTGTTTTTGTAAAACGTGCTTCCATTCTCTAAGTTCAGCCAAGTGGCAACGGGAGCATTGTCGTATGTCCAGATGGTATGATCTCCGCGAGGGGCATCCACCACCCTGGCGATCTGACGGAAGATGTTTTCCTGCTTTCGCGCTGCGGTGAACTTCTGATTGGATTCATAGGGCAGTCGGTAGCTACCATTCTGGGTATTCTTGCCCTTTTCGATGTAGCTGTGGGAAATAGGTTTACCTCTGGCGGCATCCCAAAATTCTCTGTGGTATTCAGTGCTATGATACATATTCATTTCCTCCTTGTTATTTAGAACATCTGCATTCGTACAGACCCAATTGGAACAAGCTTTTGGGCCCGCCGATGCACTTCATTTCGTAGCCGCAATCGGGACACCGGATTTCATAGGGAAGGAAATCATCTGCGCGGTGGGGATGTCTGGAATGCAGCCGGTAGCGCCGTCCAGCATTGCTAAATTCGCCGGTCAGGTAAAAATCATAATGCTGGCTAATGAATTGTTCGGTGTTCCATGTGCGGGTCGGGATTTTAATTCTCCCGTTAGCGCCCTTGTCGATAATCAGATACACTGTCATTGTAAATTCCTCCTAAGTTTTGAATTCGATTTGAAAACTTGATTGATGGGGCTATACCCCTTCTTGATTTCTCGATTTTTCGCGCGTGACCCCACGCCCGTCTCGGGAATAAAAAGTTGGCAAGATTTGACCTCCCCCTACCCGTCAGCGGATCACGCGGTATCCGCGGCGACCGCAGTAATGTTTCACATCGTCGATGTCATACACATGGATGGTGCTACTGCCATCTCTGATTGTGTAACGGATATCCTTTGTGACGGTGATGGTGGTTCCGTCAGGCTTTTGATAGCTTCGCTTACCACCGGCAAAGATTTTACTGCCGAACAGCTTGTCCTTCCAACTCATTTGCCGCCTCCGTTCTTGACTGGCTTGTAGCCGCGCATGCGGCAATACGCAATGGTATCGTCATAGGCGTTGAAGTACACGGAACTGAGACCCATGTGGACGCTCCACGGCATAGGCGTCAGCGCAATGCTCCTGCGTACAAGCACCGGTGTACCATTGCTGGCACGACACATGATCATGCCATCCGCTTTTTCATCCCCAAAATCTTCGGCAGCCAGCATTTCTGTGGGGATGCTGCTGTCTGCCATTCCGTAAAATCTGTATTTTTTCATGCGATTCCGTCCTTTCGTATTGGTTTGTAGCTGATGTAGCAGGGAATATATATGGCTTAAATTTTCATTCTTTTAGGAAACAACACTGTAACCCTGCTACATTTGCTACACTGGTTGTTTCCACTGTTGCACCTCCTTCGCTACGGTTCCAAGGCAGCCTCCTGCTCGAGGTCTCCTTGTTTTACTCGATCACGCTCTTATACCAGCCCTTGCCGGTATCGTCATGGCACATATTTGATCGGGTATCGCTCACGTGAGGCTATTCAATTTTCAAGGAACAAAAAAGAGCAATGACACACGACTTCATGATTTCTTGAAGCTTTGTATCATTGCTCTTTATAACTTTGTATTTTTGTAATTTTGTTTTTTGTGATTGTGTTGTTGGTATCTTCTTTTTACTTTATCTTTGAAGGACATCCTGTGCCCTGATGTGTCTTTCGACTATTATATTATAGCACATTCGAACATTTGTGTCAACACCTGTGATACAATATATAGTGCCTAATTTGGGGGCAATATATTATATATACACAATATATTGTGTTTTTCGTTATGCTTCGATCATCGTTTTTTGCTCCCCCTATACACCCCCTCAATAAAAGCCATTCGAGAAAGGGGACTTGTAGATTTACTGAACTGCTTATCTTTTCTGATTCTTCTTTATGAAAAGTCGCGTATAAAAAAATGATAGAAAAAGATATACGAAAAAGAATCAACCGGAATCAGAAGGTCAGAAGAATCGCCCGTCAGGGCGCTATAGCACCCTTCTACTGGGGTACTTCTCTTTACTGATTCTTTTTCTAAGAAAGTCGCGTATGAAAAGAATATAGAAAAAGTTACGCAAAACAGGGTCAGATACCCTCAGAACCTCAGTAAAAACACCATCGCAACCATCTCGGTTGCTGTGGTGTTTTGCTATTAGGAGAGTTTGGGATCCGTGATGTCGCCGGTGCTGATCATCGCCTCCAGCGCCAGCCGCATACCGAGCTTGAAGCCGATGGTGAAGGCCGTTAATTCGTTGGCATCATTAAGCTCTGAGGCGCAGTCCTTGAATTTCTCGAAGGTCTCCTGCTGCGCCTGCGTCAACGTCTGTATCAGATCATCCTCGTTGCGCGTCACCAAATGCAGCAGGTGAGAGTATGTGCCGCCATTGACGATGTCCCGATCGCAGGGAGTGATGTTGCCGTAGTATAGTTCCTCGATAATATTTCGCATGTCGCCACCTCCTTTGGCGGGGACACACAATACCAGCTTCCTGCGGCAATATCCAGCCATACGGCGCATTGTTAGCAGTTAAGTAACAAAGTACCGGCAGAAGGATTTCTCCCTCTGCCGGTTGTCATTGTTCATATTACTTTGCAAAAATCACTTCGTTGTTCATGATCTCAATGGCCTGCTGCTCCAGCAAATATGCCTCATAGCGTTTTTTGTTTGCCTCCAGCGCAAGAGCATTGATCCGATCCTGTACGGCTTTATTTTTTAACAACGGGAATGAAATCTGACGAACATGATTATCATCAATCTCATCAACAACAGAACCATACGTAAAATGTGTGATGAGCTGATACCCGTATTCGGAAGAAAGGAATACATTCAGATATCCCGCAATATCATCGTTGGCGGGAACTACACGAATGATATGCTGATTTGCTGCCCAGTTTTCCCAGTGTTTACCAACCAAGGCAACTTTACCAATTGTTCCGCTGCATGTAATTAAAGTCATGTTTTCATGTAGTTCCAACTGCTTTGTTATACGGTCTCCATGATGAATAAGGGAAAGGTATTTTTTATTAGACGGATCAAGTTCCCATAACTGCTTACCGCCTATGAATACTCTGCCAAAGCCTTCCTCAACATAAACACGCTTAAATCTTCCCGGAAGAATTACGTCACTGCTGATCCTGCGATCGCCGATGGACGTGACCTCTGCAGCATGCTCCTGCAGGTGTTTGGTTATAGCGCCCACTATAGGCACATGGTAGGATGCATCTAAGCGTCCTGCCATATCGCTCAGTTTTACACTATAAGTATCTACCGGCGCCTGCTTGCGGAAGTAATCCACATCAAAATCCGTAATCTCTGGAAGCTGCAATTCCTTGACCAGTAACGCCTGTGCTTCGTCAAGCAGATCGTTTGATTCGTCACGCAATTCATAAGAAGCGACGATCAAATCGTGAATATGCTTTTTGAGTGTATCAGGAGCATCGGGAATAGGTACCGTCGCAAGATGTTCAGGCTCGATATGCGTTATTACCGCACCATAGCTATTAGTCAACAAGATTTTATTGCCAATCTGGCTTTTGAAATACGTGTACAAATATCCCGCGTGATCTGGATTGACACAATCTATTCTCAACAAGTCATGGCTGAAAATCATATCATCCATAGTTCGCGATACATAGGCAACTTTACCGATCGTACCTGAACAAGTCATAAGCACTTGTCCATTTTTTACGCGTAGTGCTGGAATATCTGTTTTTGTCAGTTTGGAAATATAGCCATCCGGAGTAGGTTTAATGTCCATTATGGTGGATGGCTGATAAATGGGCATATCGGATTTTTCAACCCATATTCTCTTGAAACGAGCTCCTGTATACGACGTTGCCAAACCGTTAGCACCGCCAACATACGTAGCAGAGTATTTGCCGTTAGTTACAATCGATCGCGCTTGTTTTGCTTCCACATCAAACACACTGGCTTCCAAGCGTTTGCCACGTGCAATGACGTCTGACAATGTAACCGAACACCACTTAATAGGCGTCTCATTTACAGCAATCTCTGGCGTATTTGCAAAACTGGTTTTGCTCGCCAAATTGCTATTGTTTACCATGCGATACCCTCCTGTACTTTCCATGCAGCAAAAATTGCAGGAACATCAGGCGTTTGATCGTCCTCTACTTTCTTCTTCTGCTCGTGGGATACAGCCTTGCCGCCTTCACTACCATCTTCGTGTGTTAAAACACTATTGGTATCGGGAACAAGAATTTCGTTACCTTCCTTATCGCGTTTGAAAATAGGATTGCCGCGCTTATCGTGGCCAACCTTATCTACCATCGCCATAAAAATGTTATAATCGGCCATTGTACCGCTCTTTTCTTCTGCATCTTTCTGCGCTTGCGTCTTTTTCTGGAGCAGAAGTACAGAGGTTTGTGTTCCGTTGCGGGGCTGGAATGTATCAACATGCAAATCAACACTACCGATGATGCGATGGTTTTTAATCAGCCATTCGCGGATATAGCCAAGACCGGGAGAGCCGAGAATCGAGTCGGGAAGAACAATACCCATTCTGCCGCCAGGGACAAGGAGCTGAGTGCAACGCTCAATGAACAAAATTTCCGGAGGAACGGACGACTGCAGTCTGCTGGTCATTGTCCATGTACCGGTCTTTTTATCATTTTCCCAAATATGCGCCAGTTCAAACTGCTCCAGTATGCTGCGATCTTTGATCGGGATTTTGCTGCCGAACGGAGGATTGGTGACGATCACGTTGAAGAAACCAATGGAATTATAGTTTCTAATATCTGTCTTTTTAATGCCAAGTGCATCTGCCAAACGGGTCTTAAATTCATCCGACCATTCGTGGGGAGGGAGCAGGGAGTTGTTTTGTAGAATATTTCCGCTGCCATCGTTGTTCATGACCATATTCATCTTGGTTGCTTTGACAAGATCGGGGTTAATGTCAAAGCCGTAGTAATTGGAAGCGGCCATTTCGGAAATTCTGTCTTGGAACGCACGAATCGTATCAGAATCCCAGTCTTTTCTCTCGACACCCAGTTCTGCTACGAACTGTGCCTCAAGCTGCGCAATCACATGTGTCATGGCAGTAACAAGGAAACCACCGGTTCCGCAAGAACTGTCGAGTACGCGCTCATCTGCCTGCGGATTGATCATTTCCACAACCATCTTCATGACATTACGAGGCGTGAAGAATTCGCCTCGGTCACCACGCAGGTTAGCGCCAACAATTTCTTCGTATGCTTTACCCTTTATGTCAATGTTGGTGTTCAATAAGCTATAGCGCTGCAGCTCACTGACGATGTATGCCAGACTGCGCGGTTTCAGCTTAATCTCGTCATTTGGATCGAAAATTTTGCCGTGGCGCCTCTTAACACGTTCGAAAATCTTAGAAATACGCTTTTGTACGGTAAGCTGGCCGTCTGCATTAGAGCGCTCATCGGAAGTTGTATAGAACTCAAGGGGAGCGGGGATGCTACGCTCATCTTCAATCTTACAGAAAATCACTTTAAGCAATTCGAAAAATGCAGGTTGCTTCTGCATGCCATCATTTACGTAAATGTGGTTATGGCAAGTCTTGAAAACAAAAAGCAGGTTGTCATCGGATGCGTTGCGAAGGCTCTTGCGGCTCGGGCGGTTAACATCATCCAAATTACCATCGGCAGAGGGGATGTCATTGTATTCTATGAAGGTGATGTTGCCCGCTGCGTCAATGCACTTTCTGAATACAAATTTCTGGATACTGTTTGTCCACATACCCCATTCACAGTTGGGGCAAACCGACATGTAAGACTGCAACTGCGCAATACCGTCCTTGGCATTGCGTGCATCAACGGTTTCTTTCTTACACTCAATGATGATGCGGATGGTTCCCTGTGTTTGTTCAGGCGCATCCTTGTCCCAAATGACAATATCTGCACGCGGTTTATTAGAGCCCACCTGCAGCGTGTATTCAATTTTAATCTGTCCGGGTAAGTATTTATGCTCGTTAACCAGACGCTTTTCAATGGTCTGACGAACATATTCCTCCGGCGTGTCGTTTCTGAATTTTCCATCTATGTAGTCGCAAATCTTACCCTCGGGGATAACGATCACTTTCTGCTCGCTCATAATTCTGCCTCCATGTTTTTTGGATGATTGTTTCTTAACTGTTTATGTAAATGTGGTGCATTGCTAATGTTGAGTAACTGGAAGTTGTGCCAAAGCCACTCGTATGGCTTCCCAGTTTTCTGGCTGCGCTTTGATCATGTCGCTGATATCCACTGGAATCTCTCTTCTGCATTTGGCCGCAAGGTCATAGAACTTTCGTCGTCGCTGTTCGTCTGGCCCTAATTCTTTTTCGATTACTGAAATTATTGTTTCCAGCGTGTCCTGCGGAGGAGGACTGCCTGTTAGGATTTCATAAAAATATGGTTTCTTAATTCCAACCGCAGCATAGAAATCGCTTTTAAACATTCCTGTATCTTTAATCACTTGCTCCAGATACTCACCGAATTCCGATATCTCTTTCTTTCGCTTTGCCATCCGCAGTCACCTCCTTCGGAAAAAGTATGTTTGTAAACATACTAACATACTTTTTACAAAAAATCAAGAGTTTTCAAGAATTTGCTCTTGAAAACGCTGCAAATTCCGCAATTTTCACTTCAAACCCTGTCCCCGCGCGCCTTTTGTTGCTAACAAAGTGAACGGATTTTCCGCTCCTGCAAAAGAAAAAACGGCTGATTACTGGCCCTGATCCACCAGTTATCAACCGTTTTTTTGCTGTAATATCCGCATTCTTGCTATAAAACAGGGTTATAAAAGAGAATTGACTCACAAGTCTTGGTAGACTTATGAGTCAATCATTATGGCTGCGGAAGAAGGATTCGAACCCTCACAAACAGAGTCAGAGTCTGTCGTGCTACCCTTACACAATTCCGCACTAATAAGATTTCAACGGAAATTATTATATCATGAAAAAATTTGTTTGTCAATAATTTTTTTGTTTTTTCTAAATGAATTTTTTCAGTCAAGATTTGGACAAAAATTTACTATTCAATTTGCTGCGTCATGGGACAAAACCACGGAGGCAGCATGTAAATGAAAGGCGTAAAGCCTTGCAGTTGCTGCTGCAATTTATTCTCTGCACATTTTTTCATTTTTTCCTTGACAGGAATATATTTTTGTGATATACTGTGTAAAGTATTTTACTTTACAGCTCGTATTCAGATTGTTTCAAACGGTCGAACAAGAATTATGGTATAGGTATGAAAAATCTTAAGATCAGCCTATTATACGATTTCTACGGCAGCGTTTTATCGGAAACTCAAAAAAAAGTAATTGAAATGTATTATAATGAAGATCTGTCGCTCGCAGAAATTGCGGAACATGCAGGCATCTCAAGGCAAGGGGTGAGGGATTCCATCATCAGAGCAGAAGAACATCTGCTTTTACTTGAAGAGAAGCTCGGTCTATATGAAAAAGCGGTACAAATCAAAAAAATTCATGAAGAAATGTCGCAAATTCTTATACTTCTTCAGGCTACCGCAGAAAAAGATGAAACGTTAGCTTTGATACATTCGCTGAGTGAAGCGCTTCAAAAATTAGATTCGTAAAATCGCTGGGAGGAGGTGATATCGATGGCAACTTTTTCCGGATTGATGGAGAAAATGTCGGACGCTTTGAAAAAGTTTAAGAATAAGGGGCAACTGACGGAAGCTGACGTAAAGGCAGGTATGCGGGAAATTAAGTTGGCGCTGTTGGAAGCCGACGTAAACTTTAAGGTCGTCAAGGATTTTATAAAAACAGTTCAGGAACGGGCTGTCGGGACGGAGGTACTGGAAAGTCTTGTACCCGCGCAGCAAATTGTAAAAATTGTCAATGAAGAATTAACTGCGCTGATGGGCGGACAAAATGAGCGCATTGAGTTCTCAAACAGACCGCCTACCATAGTGATGATGGTTGGTTTGCAGGGCGCCGGCAAAACCACGCACAGCGGCAAAATTGCCTCGCTTTTCAAAAAGCAGGGGAAACGCCCCTTGCTCGTGGCTTGTGACGTTTACCGCCCCGCCGCTATCAAGCAGCTTGAGGTTGTCGGTGCGCAGCTTGATATCCCTGTGTTTTCTATGGGAGATAAGATTTCTCCTGTTGACATCGCAAAAGCAGGGCGTGAACATGCTCTGAAACATGGCCATGATTTGGTTATTATTGATACCGCCGGGCGCCTGCATGTGGATGAAGCACTGATGGCAGAGCTGAAAGACATAAAAGTCTCTGTGGAACCAAAGGAAATTTTATTGGTTGTCGACGCGATGACAGGTCAGGACGCTGTGAATGTGGCAAAAACGTTTGATGACCTTTTAGAAATCACCGGTGTGGTCATGACCAAAATGGACGGCGATACGCGCGGGGGCGCCGCCTTGTCAATCCGGCATGTCACCGGTAAACCTATTAAATTCATCGGTACCGGTGAAAAGCTTGATATGATCGAACCGTTTCATCCGGATCGTATGGCTTCCCGTATTCTCGGCATGGGTGATGTGCTCTCGCTGATTGAAAAAGCCGAACAGTCATACGATGAAAAGCAAGCCGCCATTTTGGAACGCAAAATGCGTGAGGCAACTTTTGATCTGAATGATTTTTTGGATCAGTTCAAACAGCTAAAAAAAATGGGATCCATTGAGCATTTGATTGGTATGATCCCCGGTGTCCCGTCAAAGGAGCTTCAAAACGCCAACATAGATGAAAAGCAGATAAATCGTGTAGAAGCTGTCATTTTATCCATGACTCCCTCGGAGCGTGAAACCCCCTCTATCATTTCAGCCTCAAGGAAAAGGCGGATTGCATTAGGCTGCGGTCAAAAGGTAGAGGATGTCAATCGGCTTCTGAAGCAGTTTGAGCAAATGCAGAAAGTTATGAAGCAATTTTCACAGGGCGGTAAAAAAATGAAAAAAGGCAAATTCAGATTGCCGGGCAGACGCTGATGATCATGCGGCGAAGCCGACTCCGCAAGTCATGCGGATACCATTTGAATAGACGGACTGCTTTTCAGTCCCCTAGAATATATTTAGATACAAGAAGTTGGAGGATAAAACAAATATGGCAGTAAAAATCAGATTAAAAAGAATGGGCGCAAAAAAGACGCCGTTTTACCGTATCGTTGTGGCTGATTCCAGATATCCGCGCGATGGCCGTTTTATTGAGCAAATCGGCTATTACAATCCCTTAACAGATCCCGCTGATATTAAAATTGATGCGGAAAAGGCGCAGAAATGGCTTGCCAACGGCGCACAACCCACGGAAACCGTTAAAAGTATTCTGAAGAAATCAGAAATTCTTAAGTAACAGCTTTGGAGCAAAATAAATTATGGTAGATTTAAAAAGTATTTTGGCGAATATTGCAAAATCCATAGTTGATCGTCCGGAAGACGTAACTGTTTCGGAAACAGTCGAAAACAACGACATTGTTCTCGAACTCAGTGTCGCACCTGATGATATGGGAAAAATCATCGGGAAACGCGGACGTATAGCAAGGGCAATACGCATGGTCATGAAATCTGCTGCAAGCACGGTTGACAAAAAGGTCATCGTGAAAATCAAATAAAACGATTTCCGCCAATTCTGAAAATGATTGAGCAATCAATTTTTCAGGATTTCAAGACTGCTAAAGCGCAGGAAATCAAAGCAAACCTGATTTCTTTTTCTTGTGAAATCAGGTTTGTTTTTGCTTGTCAAGGCTGTAGCTTGGCTTTTTCTCAGTGCCGTCAATCTATTATCCTTCCTTCAATAGAAACAGTTATCACTTGCCATGGGATAAACTTTCCGCTGTTCTTCAGAGCCGTTTTTACTGCGTTTTCTATACCGCCGCAGCAAGGTACCTCCATGCGAATCACAGTGACACTCCGGATATCATTATTTTTGATAATATCCGTCAATTTTTCACTGTAATCCAAATCATCCAGCTTTGGACAGCCGATAAGAGTTACACGGCCTCTCATAAATGTTTCGTGCATTCCGGCATATGCGTATGCGGTACAGTCAGCGGCAATCAACAGTTTTGCACCTCTAAAATACGGCGCATTTACGGGTACCAGCTTTATTTGACAGGGCCACTGAGCAAGCTGAGAAATGCTTCCTGCTTTGTATGTGATATTATCAGGCTCTGCTCTCTTCTCTCTGATAAGCTGACGCATCTGATGTCCCGGACATCCTTTGTGTCCCTCTGCGCCGTCTGTCTGCTGTTTTTTCAGCCTGCTCTCCGTCACAGCTTGTTCGTTATATTCCGCAGCCTCGCGTTCTATAAAAGTAATCGCGCCTTCCGGACAGGCCGGCAGACAGTCTCCCAAACCGTCGCAAAAATCCTCCCGAAGCAGCTTTGCCTTTCCGTTTACCATCCCAATAGCCCCCTCATGGCAGGCCTCAGCGCAGATACCACAGCCATTGCATTTTTCATCATCAATCTGTATGATTTTTCTTAACATAATCTTTCCTCCTTACTTGATCCTATGGATTTATTATAGTATAATCAAATCAAACCTTCTGTGGTTATAACAACAGAAACGGAGTTTTTTATGAAAATTCTGCAGGCATCCTTATTTCAAAATATTGACGAGCAGGAATTATCTCAGATGCAGGAATATCGTTGTATGCGCCGAAAGAAGTACGAAAAAAACGATATTATTTTTCATACAGGTGAACGGATTTTTGAAATCTGCGCGGTGCTTTCCGGAAGTGTCGTGATCGAAAATGTCGATTTATGGGGCAATAAAAGCATTTTGAATCATCTATGCGCGGGACAGGTTTTTGCTGAAACTTACGTACTTTGCGAAGAACCGATGATGGTTGATGCTGTCTGCGCTGAAAATGCTGAAATTCTATTTATCGATCTGAAGGCTTTGCTGGCTGACGGCAAAGCGCCTTGGTATCCCAAAATGCTGCGCAATCTTTTGATGATATCCGCTCATATGAATCTGGCCTTGTCAAACCGCATTTTCTGTACCGCATCAAAAAGCATTCGTTCACGGCTTCTGACGTATCTGTCCGAACAAGCTGTAAAAAACAACAGTACGGAATTTATCATTCCGTTCAACAGACAGCAACTGGCGGATTATCTGAATTTGGATCGCAGCGCCTTATCCAAAGAGCTTGGCCGTATGCAGAAAGAGGGCTTGTTGTCCTTTCATAAGAACAGATTTAAACTGTTTTGTACAGAAAAGACGATGTAGGAAGAGAGCGCCTTTAAGGGTTGCTTTTTTAGAAAAACTGAAATTCAGCCGGGCGGTTAGAGAAATCCGCCGTTAATAGCAGCGGACGATATCATTATTTAAAATACTATTAATTATATACATTGCAAACAGCGAATAGGGCAATTGAATTGTTTGTATCTTTACAAATTTCGCTCAGTCATCGGAGGTATTCTGTGTTTACGGTGGTTTTTACAAATGTTCTGACAATGCTGCTGTTTCTGTCGTTCGGCTTTGTGCTGGTGAAAGTGCGCAAGGGTGAATCGAGCCATGCGAAATCCTTTTCGGGATTTTTAATTTATGTCTGCTCTCCTGCAATGATGATCAGCGCATTTCAGTCGATGGAGTATTCCTTAGATAATTTACAGAAAATCGGAACATTTTTTTTGGTAACGTTAACAGTTCAGCTGCTCTTTTTCCTTGCTTTCTATGCGCTGCTCCGAAAAAAATTTGACAATGCAAAATACCGGATTCTTACCGCCAGCGCTCTTTTCGGCAATGTCGGTTTTTTTGGCATGCCGCTTGTAACAGCTCTGTTTCCGAATGAATCGGTTGTTGCCTGCTACAGCACCATGTTTACGACGAGTATGAACTTTTTGGTGTTCACGGTGGGCGTATTTCTGATCACCAATGACCGTAGATATATCTCCCCGAAAGCTGCGCTGCTGAATCCCACCACACTGTCAGTCCTGGCTGCCCTGCCCCTTTATCTTTTGCAGATTCATTTTCCCGCACAGCTAAATGACACCGTTGCCCTCCTCGGAAAAATGACTACGCCGCTCTGTATGCTGATCCTCGGCATGAGACTCGCATCGGTCAGTCTAAAAAACCTTTTCACCCGGCCGTTTGCCTATGTTGTGTGCCTGCTCAAGCTGCTCGTCTTTCCGCTGTTTACTTTCTTATGCGTCCGCTTTCTGCCTTTCTTTGACACTACTTTTAAAGTTTCTCTTCTGGTACTCTGCGCGGCACCGTCGGCTGCCGTTATTCTGTCCCTCGCTGAGCTGCACGAATGCGAACAGGAGTTAAGTGCCAATGTGACACTTCTGACTACCCTGCTCAGCATTTTTACGGTGCCTTTGATATTGCTGATTGTTTAAGTATATGATACAGGTAGATAATGCGATTTCAACTTCATCACTTTCGGATATAGCTGAGGGCAGCCGGGACTTGGTAATTTATTCCAAGTCCCGGCTGCTTTTTACTTAAAATTGCGGTCCGGTGATTATCCAATAAACATCAGCGTTAAAAATTCGCCGTCGCGCTTTGTCTTTCGGCACATACAGCTTGTTGTCACCGAACGCAAAAAATGTGGTCAGAAAACCTATATAGCCGAACGCCCTACTGATGAACAGATCTTCATAATTCTTCATCTGAGAGGGAACTTTGTTTTTTACCTGCTCGGCAACATCATCCGCCAGATTTTCCGTTTCCCTCTCATGCTTTGCTGCAAACGGTTTGAACACAGTTTCCTCGATCTGCCTGTACTGCTCAGAAGTAAAAATACAGAAACTCGGATAAGCCTTCAAACCCTCAATTCTGACAAAACCCTTTTGCACAAGCTGCGCCAAATCATATTTTTGTTTTTGACTGAAGGCGGAGGTGTCGAAATCGGCATGTATCAAATTAATAAGCGTTTGATACAGTTCCTCTCACTCTGGAGAATATCGTTCCATTATACTTTCAATTTCAGAGTGGTCAAAATTGTATAATCCAAACCACCAGAAGCCGTTTCCGCACATAGGACCGTTGAACATCCATCCGGAAGTATCTATTGCTGCTTTTTCTGTATCATCTGTTTCTGTTTGATAGATGCCCAGCGGAAAGTATTTGCCGCTGTCTGGACGCACAGGTCTATCGGGAACCGTATACGTTTTGGGAAATTTCAGATGGCTGCATAAACGGTATATCAGCAGCCAAAGCATTTGATTGAAGGGCTTGTTACTGCCATAAAATCCAATCTTTCGGATTTGTTCCTCAGAAGCTTCCAGCTCACTGACAATAAAATCCGACAGCGTTTTCCAGCGTCTAAAATAAACTGCTTCTATGTCTTGCCGATTTTATCTGCTTTGAAGCAGAAAACATGTCGAATACCCCAGCTTGGTTTCAATAACGAATTCTATTGCCTCAAGCCACCTCAAATCATTTTTGAGATAGGCTTTTGGAACACCCAGCATCTCTGCAAGCTCTGTAAGTGTTTTTGGCTTCTGATAACACGGAATGTATATATTTTGTTTTATTAAGCTGTTTTCGATGAACAGGATATCAAGTACCGGCGCCGGCTCACCGGAAATTGCCATATGAAGCTCCCTTGGACGATATACAAAATTCGTCTCTTTCATGGATATAATATCCTCCTTCATTTTTCTTCTGGTATCAAAAAGGTACCATTTAACCGCAGATTCTGTAATCTTCAAACGGTTCGCTATCTCCTTTTGTGATTTCCCATCGATATAAAACGAAATCATAAATTATACAAGGTTAGTCCACTTCCATTAAATTTTTACATATTCATATTGTATACCAGACTTCGGCCACAGCAACATCCGGTCATTTTTCAGATCCAAAAACAAAATGCAGGCGAATCAGGCAATTTATCGATTCGTGATTTCAGCAAATTTGACAGAAATAAAATCAGATCTTCGTCATTATAGTTTTAACAGAAGCGGAAATAGAACACCCGGCCACGGAGTATGGGTTACGATCCCCTAAAATTTAAAAGTTCTCCAAATATATAAAAAAGGTCTGTATACAGCTTTATTGATTCCGATAGGCGCATTTAAAGGTTGGATTGTTCTAAATGCATGGCTTGCGGACCATTTTTATGAAATTTTCTTTGCAACGGTACCACGCAAAAGAGGCTTTTTTCGTTTATCAATGCCCCAAACGGTGCGTGGAAGGATCAGAGGAAAGTAATCAGGTGCTAATTCTGTCTTTTCGATCAAATAAAAAACTATAGTTAGAACAGCAAAGAATTTGTGTTATCCTTGATTTGTTCATAATGTTTGTGTATAATTAGTCTAAATTTATGACTATTTTCAAGGAGGCTGTATGGAAGAATCTCTGAACATCCCCATAAAACCATTTTCGCTCTTGAAGTTTGCATTTCCTACCATGATTGCAAACCTTTTTATGAGTATTTATATGACAGTGGACGGCATCTTTGTTGCCAACTGTGTAAATACCAACGCACTGTCTGCCGTTAATATCGTAATGCCTTATGTAATGATTGTGCTGGCTCTCGGTACGATGATTGGCGCTGGCGGCAGCGCCGTTGTTTCAACGCAGATGGGAGAAGGTAAAGACAGAGAGGCGAAGGAGAATTTTAGTTTTCTCTGTCTGACCTGTTTTATTACCTGCTGTGTGGTGTCGGTTCTGTCCTTTTATTTTCCATGAGCCTCTCTTATATATGCTGGGTGCAAACGATGCGATTTTCGACTACTGCTCTGATTACGCAACACCGCTGTTCTTTGTAGCCCCCGTTGCTTTGCTCGGAATGGCACTGCAATCATTCTTCATCTCCGCAAGCAAGCCCGGACTCGGCATGACTTTTTCACTGCTCGGCGGTGTAGTCAATATTTTTTTTGACTGGCTTCTGATCGCCAAACTTGGTATGGAAACAACCGGCGCGGCTTTGGCTCGGCTATTCCATTCCGGGAATCGCTGGCATCATCTACTTCTTTGTAGCACGAAAAGGGACGCTTTATTTTGTCCGTCCCAAATGGCGTGGTAAAGTGCTGCTAAAGACCATCATCAACGGTTCGTCTGAAATGGTGTCAATGATGGCCTCCGGCATCACCACCGCAATGATGAATAACATCGTGATGGGCTTCCATGGCGAAGATGGCGTAGCCGCAATTTCTATTCTCGTTTATACCATGTCACTGCTGACTTCGATTTATATGGGTTATGGTCTGGGCGTTGCACCTGTGACAAGCTATAACCACGGTGCCGGAAATACAGATAACCTCAAGAAGGAACACAAAATCAATCTCGTAATGATTGCGGTAATGTCCTTGATCATGTATTTCCTTGGTTTTATCCTGCGGGATCCGCTAATCTCTATCTTTGCAGACAAAGGTACGTTTGTGTTCGAAATGGCTGCTGAGGGCTATATTTTGTTCTCCATATCGTTTCTGTATATGGGTTTCAATATGTACGGTTCCTCTCTTTTCACGGCACTTGGGGACGGAAAGACATCTGCAATTATTTCTTTCTGCCGCGGCTTGATTCTGTTGGCTATCGCACTATATACCATGTCCGCACTCTTTGGCCTTAAGGGACTTTGGCTTGCAATGCCGGTGGCTGAACTTCTCGGTCTGGTTCTGACCGTGTTCTATTCGAAGAAGCTGAAAGGAAAATACGGATATGCTTAAAAAGCAGCTTGCAAGATTCAATCAAATTATGCAGGGTATTGAAAAGGTATACGAGGATTACGCCAAATCTGTAGGGCTGACGTATATGAGCCTTACCGTTCTCGAAATCATTTATTATACAGAAAACCCATTTACACAGAAGGAAATCTGCGCTCTTTGCCATTATAACAAACAGGTGGTAAGCAGCATAGTGAAGGGCTTTTACAGCAAGGGATATATTGAATTTCAAGAGGTCTCAAATGACAGGAGAAATAAGCGTGTTTTTTTGTCGGCAACCGGAAAAGCGTATGCTGACACCATTATGCAGCCATTGTGGGAGATAGAGAAAAAAGCTCTCTCCGTATTATCCGATGACGAACGGTCAGAGATGCTCATTATGCTTGAACGCTGCTATGAAGGATTTCACATTACTGAATAATTCTTCTCTATTTTTGAGGTTCAAATCCCTTTAGGTGTTGTTTGGCTAACTTCGTTGTTCGGCAAAGCAATAAGTAACTGCCTATTTTCTACCCAGAAACGCAAAAACTGGGGGTGATGCGATCTGAGCAACCGTTCCACTCCGTGTCTCAGTGGTATTTTCCTATATCATTGGCTATTTTGCCCCGCAAAGCAAGAAAAAACCTCTCTTGCCTTGGTAGACAAAAGAGGTTTCCGTGGAGCAGGTGACGGGAATCGAACCCGCGTAGCCAGCTTGGGAAGCTGGAACTCTGCCATTGAGTTACACCTGCATGATGTTTAGTATATCAGGTATGAATGACTTTTTCAAGACATTTCATTGAATTTTAACATTTATCATATAAAATAATGATATAACTCATTGCCTGATTCCGTATATTATTGTCTCATTTTCTGTTAAATAAAAGAGAAAAGTGCCTCCTGTTGTTAATAATGAATTTACGGTGCATCATTATTTCTTATTTTTTGTGCGGTTATATACAATATACCAAAACCGTAAATTCCTGCAGCGTAAAAATTACCGTATGGTTTATTCATTTAATGCTTGTAATAATTACACTTATTTTTCAAATGGAAGGAAGCTTTCGCGCAGCGAGAGCTATATTCATAATTATGAAAGTGACACATGAAGACAGCGTTGTCTGCAGACAATGCACCGTTTACGAGTCCGCACTGCTAACCAAGATCCTGTCGGATTCTTTTCGTGATTTAAATATTTCCGAGAATTGCTTTTACGGCAAGCGTATTGTCATCAAACCTAACCTTGTTATGAAAGCTCCAAGTGAGCGCGCTGCGACCACGCATCCCGCTGTGATAGACGCACTGCTGACACTTCTCGGCACAACAGGAGCGGCTGACATCGTAATTGCAGAGAGCCCCGGCGGTCCGTATACAGCGACAGCTTTGCGCAGTATTTATAAGACCTGCGGTATGGAAGATATAGCGGTGCGTCACGGCATCCGGCTGAATTTTGAGACCGGATTTCAGAACATACCGGCACCGAACGCGGTTACCTCCAAAAATTTCGACATTCTTTCCCCTATCTGTGAAGCAGATATCATTATCAATGTCTGCAAGCTGAAAAGTCATTCTCTGACAAAGATGAGCGGCGCCGTGAAAAATTTTTTCGGAACCATTCCGGGACTGAAAAAATTTGAAATGCATGCAAGATTTCCCGATTACAAGGATTTTAACAGCATGCTGGTTGATTTATGCGCCATGCTCCATGAGCGGATGCAGGTTATCAACATTGTTGACGCTGTTATCGGCATGGAGGGGAATGGACCGACAGGCGGAGAGCCACGCGGGATCGGTGCTGTGCTGGTCAGCCGAAATGCTTTTTGCGCCGATCTGCTCTGTACGGAAATTCTCGGCTTCGGTTCCGGAGTTCCTATGGTAGAGGAGGCAAAACGACGGGGGTTCTGTCCGGAAAAATCCTCCTTGCTTACTGTAACGGGGGATTTTCATAAGCCGTTATATCCCGTAGCGTTTAAGACGCCGGATGCGCAAAGCTCCTTTTCCGTTTTTCGATGGCTTCCCGATCTTTTCGGCGGCCGCGTATACCGATGGCTTCAACCGAAACCGGAAATTGATCGAAGTAAATGTGTTGGCTGCGGTGAATGTGTCCGGAGCTGTCCTGTTCATACCATTGATATGCTGATGGAAAGCGGTAAGAAAAGAGCCGTTATCCGTCATGATAAATGTATACGCTGCTACTGCTGTCAGGAATTGTGTCCGTTTCGCGCAGTACGTATCAAAAAGAATCCCGTTTTCCGCCTGATACCGTAAAATGAAAGAGGAAAAAACTTCGGCAACCAGCATTGAAAGGAAAGAAAAAATGAAATGTGTAATAAAGGCGCCTGCAAAAATCAATCTCTTTCTTGAGATCGGCGGAAAAAGAGCTGACGGTTATCACAATATTTTTTCACTTATGCATACCATTCCCCTATGTGATACTGTAAGCGCGGAAAGACTGTATCCGGAGAACGGGGAGCGGAAAATTTTTTTTACATGCTCAGATCCGTCACTGCCGATTGATAATCAAAATTTGGCGTACAAAGCCGCCGAGCATTTTTTTGAAAGATTTTCCGATTCACCATATGCTATGCGGCTTCACATTGATAAAGTGATTCCCAAAGAGGCCGGTTTAGGCGGCGGGAGTGCTGACGCGGCTGCGGTTCTGATGTGCTGTGCCCGGCTTTATCCTGAACAGATACGGACCGGCAGCGATAAATTATATCAGACCGCCGTTTCTCTCGGAGCGGATGTTCCGTTTTGTTTGATGAGAGGGGCTGCAGCAGCATACGGAATAGGAGAAATTTTAAAACCGACCTCTGTGCTTCCCGATTGCTTTATCGTTATAGCAAAAGGTCCGCAAGCGGTTTCTACCGCTGCCGCATATCGTACACTTGACGATATTCCAAAGAGCGCAATCCGTTCCGACGATCTTTCGGAGATGATCGCATGTCTGAAAAATCAAAATTTAGACGGCATCTGCACATATCTATATAACCGGTTTGAAGAAGCGGTTTTTCCGGATTGCCCCACGGCATTATCCACCAAGCTGCTCATGCTGGAATACGGTGCAAAGGGGGCATTGATGAGCGGCAGCGGTTCCGCAGTATTCGGACTGTTTGAAAGCGCTTGCATCGCGGAAAGCGCTGTAGAAGCACTGCGAAAAATGTCCGGTATTTCTGTTTGGACGCTGTTTTCCGGTGATATAAAATATTGTTGATAAAATTCCGCTTCTTGATAAAAAAGCGGGGTTCAATTGGCTGCTTTTCGATTTACGAAAACAATAAATATTTAATTCAGCATACAATATATTTAAAAAATGTCACCGGTAAAATTCATAATCAATTCATATTGAAGTGCTACAATATTCGACAGTCATGCAAGGAAGGAGAACATTTGTGTTATATATGATTGACAGCGCTCACGTTGAGCAGCTGAGAGAATGTGTAGAATTTTATCCGGTGGACGGCGTCACGACCAACCCCACCATTATATCGAAAGAAAAGCAGAATTTTTCGACATTGCTTCGGACAATTCGGGAAATTATCGGAAAAGATCGCATGCTGCATGTGCAGACAACAGCAACCGCTGCCGAAACAATCATTAAAGAAGCAACGGCGTTGCAGGAGTTTGTAGGCGGTGACTTTTATGTTAAAATTCCGATATCGCCGGAGGGACTGAAAGCAACCATGTATTTGAAACAGCATGGAATAAAAGTTACCGCCACCGCCATCTTCACACAGCAGCAGGCGTTGATTGCTGCAAAGGCGGGTGCTGATTTTGTGGCTCCATATGTAAATCGGCTGGATAATATTGTATCGGATGGTGTTCATGTTGTTTCCGAGGTGGTCAAGCTTTTTCAGCTCCATGATGTGAAATCCAAGGTGTTGGCTGCCAGCTTTAAGAATGTCGAACAGGTTCATAAAATTGCTATGGTAGGCGGGCACGCCGTTACCATTTCGCCTGATTTGTTTAACCAGCTCGTATATCATCCTCTGACGCTTTACGCCGTCGACGATTTCGAAAAAGATTGGGAAATGGTTTATGGTGCAGAAAGCGTTCTTGATTGTCTGAAAGCGTAATAATTCAGCGAAAGCATACCGATAGCAAGTTTACGATTGTTGTTTTCGCTTTATGAGGCGAGCAGTAAAATAAAAAACTGAAAAGATTAAACATTTGGACCCGCGGTGAATCGTAACATTGCACTTTTCACCGCGATATCGCTGGTAATTTTACAATTGAACAAATGCATTATAAAATTAAAATAACCGTTGTATCTATTTACAATTTTTTTAGTAAATAATTTATTTTACTTCTTGATTTTTTGATAATAATATGATATAATTATTTCATTATTAAATAGTGTGGTATATGTAGATAATTTATATAATAAAGTATACATGTCGGTGTGGCGGAATTGGCAGTCGTAGCGGACTTAAAATTTTCAGTGAGTTTGTTTTCCTGTAAGCCCTGAAACGAGCGTCTTCCCATAGCAGAGCCGCCTTTTTTCTACTGAATAACCGATTTATATTTGTTTGTTCTCTCTTCCAGTTCTCTCCAAACCGTGGGGAATGGTTATGGGACGGAAAGAGTACAATAGATGTGCCGGAATGATGGAATTGGCAGACGTGTTGGACTCAAAATCCAATCCTGGCAACAGGGTGCGGGTTCAAGTCCCGCTTCCGGCACCAGTTTGAATGGCTTGAACTTTTTTACCGTTGGTAAAATGTTTGGGCCATTCATTTTTTGATGACTTAGTTAAATATTCTTGATTGCAAAATTGAATACGGTATGAGTTGCCTGAAAAGCCATTATCCTGTATAATTAAATTCAACGCTGTCAAATGCGCGGTTGCAATTTGGCAGGATAAGACTACTAAGCTCCCTGCTATATATGGTTGGGAACTTTTGTCATAAGAATCAGATAGTCTTAATATCAAAATTGCTTTGTTCTCAAAAGTAATCACTTCAGGAGGGGTATAGTATGGCGAATGTTAATTAATATAAAATTGATTTCAATAATAAAGCAATTATGCTTGCAAGATTTAGCATCAAGCAGAATGGACTTAAAAAATAAAATTCAAAACAAGATTAGTAAATGATATTGAATATAAATTTGGATGCACGCTTTATTTTGAGGAATCTCATCAATCTGATGAAGATATTTCTTGAAACTGAATTCTAAACGAATATGGTGATCGTAATTTTCATACATTTAAAGCCCCCAAAGCAGTCTTGCTGATTGAGAAATCTGTTGAACACATTTTGACCATTTCAGAAGAGGATGCAATATATATACCATATGGTTAGATATCCAATTCTGCAACAATTGCTTTAATTTCAGTAGGCTGAAATTCATAGAAATTGCAATGCGTACTTTACATAAATCCGTCCCATGCCTCCCGGCCAGCGTGAGTGCTTTCCGAAATTTCTCTGGCAGCCATGCCCGGTTTTTCTGTCCCTTTATCGCTTATTCAATGCCTAACTTCTTATTACCCGACAGAATGTTTTTGCTTACGGACGGTCTGTGATAATGACGGATTCCGGCAAGATCGGTTTTAATGGTCGAATTTTCGCTGTGCTCTTTCAAGTGTTCAACATAGCTGTAGATATGCTTTGTGGAAATATTTGCAAATTTTTGTCCGTGCCATTCGTTCGCATAGTAGCGCAAAAACCGACAGGTTGAATCGTAATACCGTCCGCACGTTTCAAAACTCAATTTGTTGTTGTGCTTTCGTATCGAATCAAGCTGCGTCATAAAATTGTCGTAAGCCGTAAGTTTTTCCTTCCCATGCCTTAACCTCCTTTCCTGTTTTTCACCAAACGGCAGATTTGTGGACGAAAATCTGCTTTCCGGCTATGTAGAACTTACGGCAATTTTAATGGGGAAATCAAGAAAATATTTTTATGGGGTTCTTTTGCGGACGAAAATTCTGCGGCAGTCATATCGAAACCGAAGGTTTATTTTGAAAAGACAATCATCTTCATACTAAAACAGAAAGTCATATTCAATTGTTTCAATGAGGGTTAGTAGTCAGAGCCGCCCAAGAGCTGCTCTATGCATATGCCTTGAATTTTCAAGGTGTGTATCTCTTTTCAATAGAGAAACACTACTCGCTGCCGCAACGGGTTATTTAATCAGTCAATAATTTGGGGTTATGACAATGTACACTTCCTACTGCCCGGCATGATCTTTTTGGTTACGCCAATGAAAGACCAATGAACTATTCGGGATTGTTTAAGCCAATCATGCTTTACGCTTTGAATTTTGGTCAGCAGATTCGGGGTAAATTTCAACTGCTGTTTTCGTAGGACGAAAGACTAATATCCCATGCTTTGGTGTTCCGGTAACTATTACCGACAAACGCCTGCAGACGGTGCAGATCCTGTGTTTAGCCTTTGCAGTACGGTATATTATATCGTCTGACTTGCCGTTCGTCGTATCGTCAGGTTTTCCGCTATACGCTGCGGAAACCGAATTTAACACTACAGTCTTGGGCCTGGCACTCCTTCCGAAAAAACGTGATAGTCAAACCTCGTCGGCTCCGTTCCGAATTTTTGTATATAATAACTTTCACAGTCATTGTGCCTGTTGTGAAGTCTGTTTTTGGGACAGCAGCAATCAATCATTTCACTGCACCTGCCGCCCCCCGTTTTTAACCTGTGTTTTCCAATTCAAAATACTCCTTCATTTCTATAAATTTATTTCACCTTTCGCCCGGAACTGTGCCGCGCGAAAGGTGAAAAAACATAAGAAAAAGCCATGTCGTTTAGCCTTCCCTCTCACACAGGTCAACAACATGGCTTTAATTATTAAATTTAGTTTTCCTTACACTTAAGTATTACAATTTAATTTTCGATTTGTCAAGTAAAATGCAAAAAATTAAATTTTATTACAGAATCAAGAAACAAAAACAAATTATAAAACTCTATTGAATTTAATGTATTAAGTTCGATTTTACAGACCTTAGTATTGCGTTTTAAGACAATATATGATATAATCATTCAAATCAGTAATGAGGTGATTCATTTGCAGGTAAGCTATAATAAGCTTTGGAAATTGCTAATTGATAAAAACATGAAAAAGAGCCAATTAAGAAATTCTGTCAGAGCAAGCAAAAGCACCTTTGCCAAGCTCAGTAAAAATAAAAATGTTTCATTGCAAATTCTTCTTTCTATATGTGAATATTTGCAGTGTGATTTTGGAGATATTATGGAAGCCGTTCCGGATGAAAAGGGAGAAACAGCCACATGAACGAAAAAATAATGATTGTCGACGATGAAAAGGAAATAGCCGATCTCCTTGAGGTTTATCTAAAAAACGACGGCTATGAGGTATATAAATTTTACAACGGATCAGATGCATTAAAATGCGTGGATAATACAAGCCTTGATTTAGCTATACTGGATGTTATGCTGCCTGATATTGACGGCTTTCGGATATGTCAGAAAATTCGTGAGAATTTTTATTACCCGATTATTATGCTTACTGCAAAGGTTGAGGATACAGATAAGATAATGGGATTAACCATTGGAGCAGATGATTACATAACAAAACCTTTCAACCCTTTGGAAGTTGTTGCAAGAGTGAAAACGCAGCTGCGCAGATATGTACGGTACAACGGCAATCATGAAACACAGACCGTATCAACCGACGAGTACGATATAAAAGGATTGACAATCAATAAAAGTACGCATAAATGCTTTTTATTTGATAAGGAAGTCACATTGACACCTACGGAATTTTCAATGCTTTGGTATCTGTGCGAACACAAAGGAAAAGTGGTTGCATCCGAGGAACTCTTTGAAGCGGTATGGAAAGAAAAATATCTTGACAATAACAATACCGTCATGGCGCATATCGGCCGCCTTCGTGAAAAGCTACATGAGCCTGCGAAGAAACCGAAATACATAAAAACAGTGTGGGGAGTTGGATACACCATTGAGTAACACAAGGAATGACAGAAGTTACAAGAGTAAGATTACAAGGCGTATCGCTCTTCAATATGTATTGGCTTTGGTTGGATTTGTTATCGGATTTTTCTTGCTTGCTTTTTTGGCGTATCAAATAACCCATATTGTTACATGGCAGGAAAGCGATCCGTTTTATCAGTTTTTAGGTTTCATTAAAGATTACATTTTGGTATTTACTGCGGTTCCGCTTTTGACTGGTTGGGCTATCATTACCTATTATTTTATGGGAAGACCGCTGCGTTATCTGGATGATATTATTGACGCGTCGGAAAAGCTTGCAGCCCCGACGGATGTGCAGATCATTCTTCCCGATGCGATGAAAAGTGTTCAGGATGAATTAAATCAGGTGCGGGAAACGGCACTTCACAATGCTCAGCTAGCAAAGGAAGCGGAAAAAAGAAAAAATGATCTGATTGTATATCTGGCGCATGATTTGAAAACGCCGCTGACTTCTGTCATAGGATATTTAAGCTTGTTATGCGACGAAGGACAGATTTCGGAGGAACTAAGGAATAAGTACTTATCTATCGCTTTAAAAAAGGCTGAACGTCTTGAGGATTTAATCAATGAATTCTTTGAAATAACCCGTTTTAACCTCTCCGGTATTGAATTACAGTACAGCAATGTTAATTTAACGCGTCTGCTTGAGCAACTGACATTTGAATTTAATCCGATGCTTGCCGGTAAAGGATTGACATGCAATTTAAATTTCGCACAGGATATTATGATAAAATGCGATCCGAATAAGCTTCAGCGTGTATTTGACAATCTTCTTCGGAACGCAGTGTTTTACAGCTTTGAAAACAGTGAGATAACGATTTCTGCAGTGATAAATGGTGGTGAAGTAAAAATTAAATTTGTAAATCACGGCAATACGATTCCGCCGAAAAAGCTGGAACGAATTTTCGAACAGTTCTATCGTCTGGATACATCGAGAAACACAAACAGCGGCGGCGCAGGACTCGGTTTAGCTATAGCCAAACAAATTGTTGAACTGCATCACGGTACTATTTCCGCCGAAAGCAAGGATGAAATAATTGCGTTTTGTGTCACACTTCCTCTTTTGTAGAAAAATCGTAAGAAATTAAATTGAATATTATAAGGAATCTGTTCACTTGAGCGGATAAACAGCACTCTCGTTTTTGATACAATGTATGTGTCAAAGCGAGAGTGCTTTATTATTTTGATAGAGTGAAAAATATGCCAAGACAAAGAATGAAACAGCAGTATCCGTTTTTCATTCCGCTTCGCAAATGGCAGCGCAAAACGATGTTCTATTTAAAAATGACATGCGTCAAAAATAAATATGCTAAGATCGGTTCGATGAAATACCAACATAATAAGGTCTACAATCACAAGCTTGTCGCCGCAACAATTGACCGAATTATCATTGCGCCGAACGAAACCTTTTCATTTTGGCAATTGGTAAGGTACGCAGATAGTCGGAAAAGTATTTATATTTTGACGATCCTATATGTACGGACGATTACTATCAAATGAGCCATCCGACGTTGAATACAGCTTATATAACTCATCTGTAAACTACTTTCGAAAACGGGAAAACCTATCAAACAAGCAACCATGTGCCGCATCGGGATATACAAGCAAAGCCGGGTGAAGACTGAAAAGAAATTGTATGTCAATTGCTGTTATCCCCTTCCAGATAAATATTATCCCTGAAGAAAGAGGAATTTGATATGGAAAAGAAAAAAATAGCAGTTATTTTCGGAGGCAATTCTACGGAATATGAAGTGTCCCTTCAATCGTCGTATTCGGTTTTTCAAAATTTCAATCGCAATAAATATGATATCGTTCCAATTGGTATTACCAGAACCGGTGAATGGTTTCATTACACTGGTGCAATTGAAAAAGTAGCGGACAATACATGGTATATCGACAATGAGAATCTGTTTCCCGTTGCTGTTTCACAAAGTTGTTTGCAAAAGGGCTTCGTTGAATTTTCCGGTAATAATACCCGCTTCATAAAAACAGATTTTGCCTTTCCTGTTTTACACGGAAAAAATGGTGAGGACGGCACGGTACAGGGGCTATTTGAGTTAGCTGGAATACCGGTTATCGGCTGTAACACACTTTCTTCCGCCCTTTGTATGGATAAGGACAGAGCGCATAAGCTCGTAAGGCTTGCGGGAATACAGGTGCCGAAAGCTGTAACTTTCAGTCGATCGGGTGTGAATGCGGCAATTGAAAAAATTGAAAAAGAACTTTACTATCCGCTGTTTGTCAAGCCGGTTCGCGCCGGTTCCTCATTCGGAATAACAAAGGTCACGGATAACACCGATTTAGAAGGCGCCATAAATTTAGCTTTTGAACATGATAGAGAGGTAACCGTGGAAGAATCCATTGACGGCTTCGAGGTGGGGTGTGCGGTACTCGGCACAGAGGAACTGACGGTTGGGCGCGTAGATGAAATCGAACTGTCAAGCGGCTTCTTCGACTTCACAGAGAAATACACGCTGAAAACATCAAAGATACATATGCCCGCCAGGATCAGCCCAGACTGCGAAAGCAGGATACAGAAAGCGGCAAAGATGATTTACAAAGCTCTCGGTTGTTCCGGCTTCGCGCGTGTAGATATGTTTCTGACACCGACAGGTGAAATTATTTTTAACGAGGTCAATACAATTCCAGGTTTCACGTCCCACAGTCGTTATCCGAATATGATGAAAGGAATCGGTTTGTCTTTCTCTGAAATGCTGGACAAGCTGATTGGGATATATACAGAGCAATGAATACGATAATTTTGAACCATGAAAAGATTTACACGGGAAATTTGTTGCTTGTCAATGCTGATTACCCGCTTCATTCTTTTTCGGAAAATAATTTAATACCGGCAGAATCAGGATACCCTACCGTTCTTCTGCATCGGGATGCGGCGAATATGTTACAACTTGTATTGGAGAAAATCTCCGCTGGACATGAAATTGTTCCCGTCAGCGGATATCGTTCCGCCGAAGAACAAACCGCAATTTATACAGAATCCTTGCGGGATAACGGTATGGAATACACAAAAAAATTTGTTGCCGTTCCTTACCATAGCGAACATCAAACTGGGCTTGCTATTGATTTGGGATTGAATCAGGAAAACATTGATTTTATTTGTCCTAACTTTCCTTATGACGGAATCTGCAGTAAATTTCGCAAAGAAGCTTCACATTACGGATTCATAGAGCGCTATCCGGAAGGGAAAGAAAATATTACCGGTATTGCCCATGAGCCGTGGCATTTCCGCTATGTCGGTTATCCTCATTCCGAAGTGATTGAAGAACAGGGATTTACGCTTGAGGAATACATTAATTATCTGAAAAACATCCCCTATGACGGCGAACATTTAATCATCTCAGATGGTGGCAGAGATATGGAAGTATTCTATCTGCCGGCAAATCAAGCGAACACAACAATATCACTGCCGGAGGATGCCGTATATCAGGTGTCCGGAAATAATATTGACGGCTTTATTATAACGCTATGGAGAAGAAACCATGATTAATGAAAAATCTTATCGCGGAATTGATTACTTCCGTATCATAGCAGCTATCTTAATTATCACGATTCACACATCGCCGCTGTCAGATGTCAGCTCAGTCGGTGATTTCATCCTCACCCGCATCCTTGCCCGTGTTGCCGTCCCGTTTTTTATGATGACCTCCGGATTTTTTCTGTTGTCAAGGTATCACTACGATAACAGCAAATTAAAGGCATTTGTGAAAAAGACCTTGATTATTTACGGTATCTCTATTTTGATCTACATACCAATAAACGTTTATAACGGCTATTTCGTTATGGATTCCCTTCTTCCGAATATAATCAAGGATTTAATTTTTGACGGAACAATGTATCACTTGTGGTATCTTCCGGCTTCCGTTATTGGTGTGGTTATTGCGTGGTTTTGCGTTCGTAAATCCGGTTTCGGGAAAGCGGTCATTTTTACCTTATGTCTCTTTTTTTTAGGCTTGCTCGGTGACAGCTATTACGGAATAACAGAGAAATTTCCTTTATTGAAATCTCTATATCAGGGTATCTTTGAAATAAGCGATTACACGAGAAACGGTGTTTTTTATGCGCCGGTATTCTTTGTGCTCGGCGGCGTCATTGCCGATAAATCCGTTCGTCTTACGCTGAAAAAAAGCGTTATCGGTTTTGCCGTGTCGTTTGCCGGTATGTTTGCAGAAGGATTATTACTTCATCACTTTGATATGCAACGCCACGACAGTATGTACATTATGCTTCTGCCGTGTATGTTTTTCCTTTTTTATGCACTGACATTTTGGAAAAGAAAGCGATCTGTTTTCTGCCGCACTTCCGCATTAATTATCTATATCATTCATCCGATAATGATTGTTGCTGTGCGAATGTTCGCAAAGCTTACACATACTCAGAGTATATTGG